>CAZHPX010000001.1:0-21928 GCA_964534785.1 uncultured Desulfobulbaceae bacterium
AGATCAAAGCCGAAGAAATCAGTAAGATCATTAAGGATCAAATAGCTGGCTACGAGAGTGATGTAGACCTGAAAGAAACGGGAACAGTTCTCTCTGTTGGTGACGGTATTGCCCGTGTGTATGGTGTGGAGAATTGTCAGGCCATGGAGTTGTTGGAATTTCCGGGCAGAATTATGGGGCTTGCCCTGAACCTGGAACAGGACAATGTCGGTGTCGCAGTTATGGGTGATGTTCGCTATATCAAGGAAGGTGATGTGGTGAAAAGAACCGGGCGGATTGCCGAGGTTCCGGTTGGTCCGGCCCTTGAAGGCCGGGTCGTTGACGGTATTGGTCAGCCGATTGACGGTAAAGGTGCACTTGAAGGGGCTGAGTTCAGAAAAATGGAGGTTGTTGCCCCTGGTGTTGTTGAGAGAAAGTCTGTTCATGAGCCATGTTATACTGGTTACAAGGCTGTTGATGCAATGACTCCGGTTGGTCGTGGTCAGCGGGAGTTGATTATAGGTGACCGGCAGATTGGTAAAACAGCACTCTGTGTTGATGCTATTATTGCCCAGAAAGAAGCAGGTATCCATTGTATCTATGTTGCCACCGGTCAGAAAAAATCAACGGTTGCCCTGGTTGTTGAGGCCCTGAGAAAGCATGGTGCCATGGATTACACAACGGTTGTGGCTGCCTGTGCTTCAGACCCTGCTCCAATGCAGTATGTTTCTGCCATGGTTGGTTGTGCAATGGCTGAGTACTGGCGTGACAGTGGCCAGCATGCCCTGATTATTTATGATGATCTTTCCAAGCAGGCGGTTTCCTATCGTGAGCTTTCCCTGCTTCTCAGGCGTCCTCCTGGTCGTGAAGCCTATCCAGGGGATATTTTTTATAACCATTCCCGTCTTCTTGAGCGGGCATCCAAGGTAAGTGATGAACTTGGGGCAGGTTCCATGACCGCTCTGCCGATTATTGAGACCCAGGCCGGTGATGTTTCCGCTTTTATTCCAACTAATGTTATCTCCATCACCGATGGTCAGGTGTTTCTTGAACCGAGCTTGTTTTTTGCTGGTGTCCGTCCTGCCATCAATGTTGGTATTTCTGTATCCAGGGTTGGTGGTGCTGCCCAGGTCAAGGCAATGAAGCAGGTTGCAGGTACCCTCAGACTTGACCTTGCCCAGTATCGAGAGCTTGCTGCTTTCGCCAGCTTTGGTTCTGATCTTGATGCTGCCACCCAGGCACAGCTTACCCGCGGTGAGAGGCTGGTTGAGATTTTGAAGCAGCCCCAGTACCAGCCTTTATCCATGGAAAAACAGGTAACCATAATCTTTGCCGGTCCCAAGGGATTACTGGATGAGTTTCCGGTGGACACTCTTGCTGATTACGAGCAGGAACTCTACACTTATGTTGCAAGCAATGAGCCGTCTATCTTTGCCGAGCTGAAGGAAAAGGAAAAGATCAGTGATGAGCTTGATCAAAAAATGCGCAATACCATTGAAGCTTTCGGGAAGACTTTCAAGGCAACCAAAGGATTGAATTAAGTAAGGGTTGAATTAAGCCATAGTAAATTTCGGGTTATGGTGAAATCAGCACTATGATCCCATAACCTGTAACTGTTTGACATGCCTCAGTGTCGTTTTATTTTCCCTGTTCATTTATTGTTAAGTCATATGTGAGCAGGGGGAATCGGACAGAAAAGGGGTGAGAGTCGAACTTTTAGAAGCCATAGGGGAAACGGTTCATGCCAGCACTCAAGGATGTTAAAGAAAAGATAGACGGGGTTTCCAAGACTTCGCAGATTACCAAGGCAATGAATATGGTTGCCTCGGCAAAGCTGCGGGGTGCTCAGGAGAAGATGGAATCGTTTCGTCCGTATGCCGGAAAGTTTATAGATACCATGCGGGATCTATCTTCCGGTATGGAGGGAAGCGATCTGCCCCTGATGGAGATTCGTGATCTTAAAAAAGTCGAAATCGTGGTCGTTACCTCCGATCGTGGTCTTTGTGGGAGTTTTAATGCCAATATAATTTCCAGAGCGAAAAAGCTCATTAAACAGTATGAGCAGGAAGGGAAAGAAGTTTCCGTTGTCACAGTTGGCAACAAGGCAAAGCAGGTATTGAAAAAAGTGGTTGATATTCGGCTGTCTTTTGGTGATATCATGGGAACTTTTCAGATGTTTAATGCTCGGGAAATCTCTCAGAATATAACTGAAAATTTCATTGGCGGCGGTTCCGATCAGGTTGAACTTGTTTATGGAAAGTTTTATTCCATTGGTATTCAGAGACCTGAGGTTGAAGAACTGCTTCCTATTAAACCCATGGAAGTCAGTGAAGAGTCCGAAGAGAAGACAGATAGTATTGCCGGTGCATACACCTATGAGCCTGACCCCGCCGAGATCATGGAAGTGTTGCTCCCCCTGTATCTTAATGTCCAGGTTTATCATGCCATGCTTGAAGTTGGTGCCAGTGAACAGGCTGCCAGGATGACTGCCATGGATAATGCTACAAAAGCTTGTAATGATATAATTAAAGATCTTACCCGGCTTTATAATAAGGCCCGCCAGGCAGCTGTTACCGGCGAGTTGATGGATATTGTCGGCGGTGCGGAAGCACTCAAGGGTTAGATCATAAATGATAATGAAATGTTCTTTTATATTTGACTTAGTCTAGTATTTTAATTTGATAGAGGAGGCCATTTAGATGGGTGAGTCACAGGTAGGAAAAGTTATTCAGGTCATTGGACCTGTTGTTGATGTTGAGTTTACAGGTGGTGTTCTGCCTGAGATTTTGAACGCATTGTGTGTCAGTAATCCTGCGATCAGTGATGAGCCTGATAACCTGGTTCTTGAGGTCGCTCAGCATCTTGGTGATAATGTTGTTCGTACCATTGCCATGGATCTGACCGATGGTCTGATGCGGGGCATGGAGTGTCGGGATGTTGGAGAGGCTATCACCATTCCGGTGGGCGAGCCGGCACTTGGCCGGATCATGAATGTGGTTGGCAAGCCGGTTGATGGTAAAGGCGATATTGACAGCTCCAAGACTATGCCTATCCACAGGCCTGCCCCGGCATTTACGGAACAGGATACAGATGTTAATGTCCTTGAGACCGGCATTAAAGTGATTGACCTGCTGGTACCGTTTCCCCGTGGCGGTAAAATGGGGCTGTTTGGTGGTGCCGGTTGCGGCAAGACGGTTATCATGATGGAGATGGTTAACAATATTGCCATGCAGCATGGTGGTATTTCTGTTTTCTGCGGTGTTGGTGAGCGAACCCGTGAAGGTAACGATCTCTACATGGAGATGAAAGAGTCCGGTGTTCTTCCCAAGGCTGCTCTTGTATACGGTCAGATGACAGAGCCTCCGGGGGCTCGGGCCCGGGTTGCCCTGACCGGTTTGACTGCGGCTGAATATTTCCGTGATGAAGAAGGACAGGATGTGTTGTTGTTTATTGACAATATTTTCCGTTTTACCCAGGCTGGTGCCGAAGTCTCGGCTCTGCTTGGTCGTATTCCCTCTGCAGTTGGTTATCAGCCAACCCTTGCCACCGACCTTGGTGCCTTGCAGGAGCGGATTACTTCAACCAATAAGGGCTCGATTACCGCGGTACAATGTGTGTATGTACCTGCTGATGACTTGACCGATCCTGCTCCGGCAACTACCTTCGCCCATCTTGATGGAACAGTTGTTCTTTCCCGGCAGATTTCCGAGCTTGGTATTTATCCGGCGGTTGATCCCCTTGATTCAACTTCAAGGATTCTTGATCCGAATGTTGTTGGTGAGGAACATTATAAAACAGCCCGTGGAGTACAGATGGCTCTTCAGAAATATAAAGAGCTTCAGGATATTATTGCTATTCTTGGTATGGATGAGCTTTCCGAAGAAGATCAGCTCACTGTTCATCGGGCTCGGAAAATTCAAAGATATCTATCTCAGCCTTTTCATGTTGCTGAAGTATTCACCGGTGTTCCCGGCAATTATTGCAAGGTGGAAGATACTGTCCGTGGTTTCAGGGAAATTCTTGAAGGCAAGCATGATGACCTGCCGGAATCAGCCTTCTATATGGTTGGTGCCATAGAGGAAGCCGTTGCAAAAGCAACTGATGAAGCTGAGGCTTAAAGATTCTCCTGCGGGCAGAAAGTTTCTTTGTGGATAGGGGAAATACTATCACAGAAACTTCGCAGTTTCACTGCTGGTTTTCTGATACATATATAAGTTTAGAACCTGGGAATGGAAATAAAAGTTCAGGCATAATCTGCGTAGCTTGTTTTATTCCCACTCCCAAGCTGAAAGCGAGGTATTTTCGATGGCATATATTCATCTTGAAGTCGTTACCCCCACAGGTCCGGTTGTCAGTGACGATGTCGATATTGTTACTGCTCCCGGTGTAGATGGAGAGTTTGGTATCCTGGCAAGTCATGCTCCCTTTTTAAGTACAACTCGAACCGGTACTTTGAGTTATTCCAAGGATAAGAGTAAAAAGTATCTCATGGTCAGCGGCGGGTTTTCAGAAGTGTCCAATAATAAAGTCACTTTTTTGGTTGAAAGTGCCGAATTCGGGCAGGATATCGATGTCAGTCGTGCCATGTCTGCCAGGGAAAGAGCGGAAAAACGCATAGCCCAGGCACAGTCCCAGAGTGAGCAATTAAATCGTGTCCGTGCCGAGGCCGCCCTGCAGCGGGCTATTGCTCGTATCCGTACTGCGGAGCTTTCCGGCAAGTAGTTTTTTTGATATATATTTGTTCATTGTGGACTTCGCGGCATATTAACGATATTCAAGAAGTGCTTAAATGGACAAAGATGTAGATAGATAGCGTAGACGCCGTGAGGTGCTTCAGGACAGTTACGTTTTATTTAAGGTCATCCTTTACCAGGATGACCTTTTTTTGTGTAATCAGATTTCGTAAATATTTGGCAGCAGTATTTCTCCTTATTGCGATACATTACTGTGAAACAAGCTGCTTGAGATTTGGGGTATAGATCAAGAGTTCTGAGATTAGATAATCCTGAAATCCGTGAGCTTGCACCTGTGCTGCCGAGCTTGATTGCTTTCAGATATGGTGCGGGTGAACGACCCGAAGGGCGAAATTTTATTATGTCCTGATTAAAATATAAGCCATGTTTTTAATCGATATTAATATTGACAGATAAGTTAGTTCTAACAATTTTCAATGCTTTTTTGTCACGGATTCAGGATAATAAATGATTGCGAGTATGTTTATTATGACCGTTCTTCCATGGGGATAAACTCCCGGCTCGGTTCGCCGATATATATCTGGCGGGGGCGGCCTAATTTTGAAGTGGGATCCTCCCGCAGTTCTTTCCACTGAGCAATCCAGCCCGGCAGCCTGCCGAGGGCGAACATGACCGTGAACATATTGGACGGGATCCCTATTGCCCGGTAAATAATTCCTGAATAGAAATCAACATTGGGATAAAGATTGCGTTTTATGAAATATTCATCGTTTAAGGCAATTTCTTCCAATTCTCTGGCAAGGTTAAGCAACGGGTCAGAAACTTTGAGCACTTCAAGGATTTCATGACAGGCTGATTTGATAATGGTTCCCCTGGGATCAAAAGTGCGATAAACCCGGTGTCCGAATCCTGATAACCGGAAAGGATCGTTCTTATCCTTTGCCTTATTTATGTATTTCTCAATATTACCGTTATCATCAGCAATGGCGGCCAGCATTTCCAGAACCGCTTCATTGGCACCACCATGTAATGGACCCCAGAGAGCATTTATGCCGGCAGAAATGGATGCGTACAGGTTGACCCCGGCACTACCGACCATACGAACCGTGGCAGTGGAGCAGTTTTGCTCGTGGTCGGCATGAAGAATCAGAAGCTTGTTCAGGGCCGCAACGACCTCTGGTCTTACCGTGTATGGCTTTACCGGTTTGTCAAACATCATGTTGATAAAATTACCGCAATATGATAAATCGTTTTTGGGGTAAACCAGCGGATGGCCAATGGATTTTTTATATGAAAAAGCGGCGATTGTCCGGATTTTTGAAATTAGACGGGTGGCTGTGATGTTAATATCGACCAGGGGATCAGTACTCATTTCCGGGTAATAGTTATGGAGGGAGTTTACCATTACCGAGAGGATGGACATGGGAGAGGCATTGGGCGGAAAATGGTCAAAGAAATGAATCATATCTTCATGGAGCAGGGCAAAACGGGTCAGCAGAGCCTTGAAATGATCAAGCTCATCCTGGTTGGGTAGTTTACCATGCAGCAACAGGAAGGCAACTTCGACAAACTGACATTCTGATGCCAGGTCTTCAATCATATAGCCCCGGTAACGAAGGATTCCCTTGTTGCCGTCAAGGTAAGTGATGGTAGAGGCACAGGAACCGGTATTTTTGTAGCCAATATCGATGGTTATGCAACCGGTATGTTGAAGGAGAGAACTTATATCAATGCCCCGGTCTCCTTCAGACCCCTCAACAATTGGCAATAAATATTCCTTGTTATCTATTATGAGTTTTGCTGTGTTTCCTTTGTGGGTATTTGTCATGGCGTTGTGAAATTTTTAGTAAAGGTTTGCATAATATTAGAATATTACCAGGTGGTTCCCGATCCTCTTCATACCTTCTTTAATAAGGGAAGTAACAGTCTTGATATATAAACAAGAGGGTGGTGAGGGGGCATCGGGAGGAATAAAAGATACTGATTTTTTTATCAAAGGCAGTATTATACTCAAATTTCTTTGTAACAACAAGGTCAATTTAAGTTTTTTAGTTCTGTTAATTAGTCTTTTATATAGTTTAACACTTTGAAATTGCAGGATAACATTATGTCAGGATTGTACAGGCAGCGGATGAACAAATTTATTAACCTGATCGGGGTCTATCCTGTTTCCGGGGAACAGCCCGCGAGTGGTCGCAGCGACAAGGAGTGGCTTGAAGATGTACTTGCCGGCGGAGCCGGGATTGTCCAGTTGCGGGATAAGCTGTCCACCGACCGCCAGCTTCTTGACAAGGCCAGATTGTTCAGGAGATTGACCAGTGCAGCCGGTGCCTTGTTTATGGTTAATGATCGTGTAGACATAGCTCTTCTTGCTGGTGCTGACGGTGTTCATTTGGGGCAGGATGACCTGAAACCTTCTGAAGTGCGTTGTCTTGGCAGGGATATGATTATAGGTCTGTCCTGTAATACTGAAAAACATGTTATGGAGTTAAGCGAAATAAAAGTGGATGGCGAATGTGCTGTCTCTTATTACAACATTGGCCCCCTGTATCCAACTGACACTAAAGACGGTTTGACTGATTTTATTGGTACAGAGGCCGTTGCCGCTTTTTCTCACCACAGTGATCTGCCCTTTACAGTTATGGGTGGGATTAAACTGAATCATGTCGATGCCCTGGCTGCCTGCGGGGTTCGGAGAATAGCTGTGGTCACTGCAATCAGCGAGGCGGATAATATGAAAATGGAGACATTGATGTGGCAGAAAAAAATTAGTACCGCCTGGAGTGAAAAAAATAAATGATGGATGAACAGAGAGAAAAACGGAAAAATATCCGCCAAGCCATGGAGTACGCCGTTGATGAGGATAGTATGGCGGCTGCGTCTGAATTACTGATTCAGTATAGAGATGATCGGATAGCCCTTGATCTTATGTACACATTTTATAGCTGCCTGCCCGAGGCAGGAAAAGATTATATTACGGAGATTCGCACGGTTGCCCGAGGCGGGGGGATGTTTTTGCTTGCAGCGGTTACTGAAGTGTCCGCTTATCTGTATATGGTTTCAAGTGAAGGTGTTGAGTTTCACGGGGCTGTAGGGCAGGGATATCTTGATCAGGACTTACTGGATTTTTTTAGGTTTGTCGATATTGATGACTTTCAGAATCGTTGCCGGACCTTGGAAAACTTTCCTGTTTATGAGCCTCTGCAGATAGATGAAAACATTTGTCCCGCCTGCCATGCCGTAACCGGTGAGCTTCATGAATTTGGTTGTCCCGTTGAAACATGTCCCTGGTGCGGCGGACAGCTTATTCATTGTCCGTGTCGTTTTGAGCGGCTTGAAATTGAATCTTTAAACAGCGAAGCTGATTTATTGCGACTTGAGGAGTTGTTGAACGAGCGTGGGAGGGTCCCATATTCTCCGGAACAGAGACCAGGGTTTCTCGATGAAGGAATGGGAGTGGTTCTGGAATAAAGAAACGGGGGAAAGACCCGTTCTGTTCCATGATTTAAATAAACCATGGAACAGAACAGGATAAAAAGAACTTATTGGCTGTTGTTCATCGATTCAAGATACTGAAAAAGATCTGATTGGGATGAAAGAACCAGGGAGGTGTTAGTGCCGATAATATATTTATAACTCTCTAATGACTTGTGAAAGGCAAAGAACTCAGGATTCTGTGAGAATGCCTCACCATAAATTTTTGTCACTTCAGCATCAGCCCTACCCTTGATTTCAGTAGCTTCCCTCTGGGCACCTGAGGTGATTTCTCTATACCCTCTATCTACCCGGCCAAGAATTTCTGCTTTTCGCCCCTCACCAAGGGAGCGTTTTTCGGCGGCAATTCTTTTCCTCTCCGAGATCATCCGTTCGTAAACGGTTAACCTGACCGATTCGATATAGTTTACCCTCTTGAACATAACATCAATTAACTCAATGCCAAATTTTGGGGTAACCTTCGAGGCATTTTCAAGTACCATGGCACTGATCCTGTCCCGTCCAAGTGCGGGCGGCCTGAACATGTCCACCGACTGGGTGGTGGAAATCATGTAGTCGGGAGTCCAGTCGGAGCTGCGGATAATCTCAATAAGATTATTTTTATTGACCATATCCCGCACCGTACCATTGATGATATCATCAAGCAGGCTCTGGGCTCTCTGTTCCGTGCCAACCGCCTGGAGAAACTGGAGGGCATCGACAATTCGCCACCTTGCGGTGTTATCCATAAATATGAAGGTCTTATCGTTGGTCGGGATCTGGTTTGGTTCGCCATCCCAGATCAGTATCTTTTTTTCAAAGAATTGTGCTTTCTGGATAAAAGGCATTTTGAACTGTAGACCAGCTTCGGTTTTTGGTTCGCCCACCGGAGCACCGAACTGGGTGATAACAGCTTGTTGTCCTTCTTTAATAATATAAAAACCGTCCCATGCCGCAAGCAAAAGAGCACCGACGATAATGAGAGAGATACCTGAGATAATTTTTTTCATGACAGTTCCTTAATTTGTAGTCCTGGTTGGTGCTATTCCCGTTTCTGGTTCCGGCTTTGGTTCTGGTTGTTGATGTCGTTTGGATAAATCAAGGAAGGGAAGCAGGTTCTGCTGTCTCTTATCCATGACGAAGATATGATCGACACCAGGGAGTATCTCCTGCATGGCCTCGAGATACATCCGCTGCCTGGTAACCTCGGGAGCATTTTGATATTCCATGAGGATGGCTGTAAACCTGTTGGTTTCACCCATTGCCTGGTTGACTCTCTGGACAGCGTACCCGTGTGCTTCTTCAACTATTCTCAAGGCCGTACCTCTTGCCTTGGGAATAATTCTATTATAGGTTGCCTCGGCCTCATTGACTAACCGTTTCATATCCTGATCCGCCTCGTTAACCTCGTTAAAGGCTGGTTTAACAGCATCGGGAGGGTTTATATCAAGAAACTGGAGAGTAATGACTCTTACACCTGCTTCTAACATGGTCAACTGTTCCTGAAGTTCCTGTTTGGCTTTATTGGCGAGAATCTCCCGGCTGCTCAACACATAGTCAAAATCCATATTGCCGACTATCCTGCGGGTCACCATTTCCGAAGCATCACGAATAGCCTGGGGTACATTGTCAACCTTGAAGAGGAAATTAAAAGGATCACTTACCCGGTACTGAACAATCCAGGCACAGTTTATGACATTCTTATCACCGGTCAGCATCAGAGATTCAACCTCAAGACCGCGGCGGTCAAAAACTGATTGCTGGCCGGGCAGTCGGGTACGAAACCCGAATTCTTCTTTACGAATAGTCCCGGTATCGACCTTGGTAAGTGTTTCCATGTAAGGCATTTTAAAACGAAGACCTGGTCCGGTGGTACGATTATACTCACCAAACCGGAGGACCACTCCCACTTCACCTGGTTCTATGGTGTAAAATGATGAGTAAACACCTTTGAAGATAAAAATTGCCAGGACAATCAGGACGATTTTGCTGATGCCGATGGAAGGGCTTGGTGATTTCTGAGTACCATCACCGCCTGTACTTTTCTGCTGTCCCATTCCGCTGAAATAAGCCTTGATTTTCTGAATCAGGGCGGCGATATATTCTTCAGGGTTTGACGGTTTCTTTTTCTGACCCCAGGAGGGTTGTTCATTCATGGGCATACAATACCTCTATTAAAAGATGTTTCGTTTTGGGTTTTGAGTTGATGTCTTCTTGTCTGTTTTTCTGGAAAGATTGTTGATAAGGGGGGCCAGTTGTTTGTTCCTCTGTTAATTTTTATCATTAGTCTTATAGTAAATTATATACAAGATGTTCATTTAAAACCGAATTGAGGTTAGTGGCAAGGGTTTTTTCAAAGAAAAGGGTCGATTGTTATTTTTGTTTTAGACATTTTATAGTTGACGGGCAGCCAGCAACCAGGATATGGCAACGATAGCGACCGCCATAAAGAAAAACATCTTCTGCAACCTGCTGTTACCGGCCCCTTCGATCAGGCCGGTAAATTTAACAAAAATACCAGAAATAATGCCACAGGCAAAGCCGAACAGGTGAGTTCCGAGATCGGTTTGTTCACCTTGAGAGCCGAGCAGAGCGAGCAGAGCGAGTCCTGCCCCCACGGGAAGGACAACATCCATGGGAGAAGATTGTTTCTTTTTAAAACGCAGCCCGCATAAAATACCAATTGCGGCAAAGACAGATGTTGAGAAACCCACTGAAAAATGAGGGATATCCCGACAGGCGATATTTATTAAATTACCAGCAGCACCCGCGAAAAGCAACATGAGCCAGCCTGTTCCATAACCTGTGATCTTGCAGAGAAGATGTACCATTATCCCCCCGATTAAACAATTACCCAGGAGATGGACGGCATCGGCATGGAGACTTAAAGCGGTGATGAGCCGCCACCATTGGCTGTCACCTAATATTAGCAGGCTGTCAATTGCTCCGGCCTGAAACCATGGATTATCCGATTGCCAGGGGCCGGTGATCAGATAAAACAAAGCCATGCCGCCCATGATCAGCACCGTGGGGGGCTGATCGGTTTCCTGCTGAATAAACAGCCAGGGGGCAGGTGACGGCCATCCCCTGTTTTCTTCTCTGTATGCCTCGATGTGGTGGCTGGCCTGTTCGGCATCCTCGGGCTTGACGAGGATGGTTGTTTTGTTCTGATAATGATTAATTCCGACAGCAGAAAGTACCAGCGAGTAGCCAGCAAGCTGTTCGTTCGTACCGTAAGCGACAACAGAGTGCAGGTTTTTATTTTCTTTATCTGACAGCATTGTGGATAGAATACTTGATTTTCTCATCAATGATGTTACTTTCTGACGCTGTTACTCACAATCTAAGATTTAAATAAGACAAGTCAAGGATAGACTGGTAATATACACTGATAACTCTTTTTTTATTTTTTATGGAGCCTTTGGATATGTTTCCAAAAGGCTCCATTTTTTTATATATTAACATCAAGGGGTCTAAAGGAAAACTATGACACAGGCAAAAAACGGAGATACCGTAAAAATTCATTATACTGGAACATTGACAGACGGGATAACATTTGATTCATCCGAGGGGCACGATCCTCTGGAGTTTACCGTTGGGTCTGGTCAGGTTATTGTCGGCTTTGAGGAGGCTGTGACAGGTATGGAAGTGGGTGATAAAAAAAGTGTGACCATCCCTGTGGATAAAGCCTATGGACAAAGAAACGAAGAGATGGTCATTCAGATTCCCCGTGACCAGGTGCCGCCTGATATCCATCCGGAGGTTGGCCAGAAGTTGGAGATGGACAGCCCCGAAGGGCAGACTATGATTGTAGAGATTATAGAAGTTACCGATGAGAGAATAAGTCTTGATGCCAACCCGCCTTTGGCCGGCAAAGACTTGAAGTTTGATATTGAACTGGTATCTTTCAACTGACAGGTAAAAAAAATCCGAGTTGTATTGTGCTGTTACAAAGGGGTGCAATACAATAAAGTGACAAGTTCAGAACTCCTTACTTGGGAGTATAGGACCAAGCTCGCTTTTTTCTAAACAATCCCTATAAAACCAGTCCGTTTTAAAAAAAACTGATGAGATAATTTATATCAGGATTTGTTTAATAACAGCATCCGCTCAGGAGATACAATCTCTCCTGCGGCCTTTTGAAGTTCCTTTATTCCCTCCAACCACCTGTTAAGTACCTGAAAAAACTCAATTATAATTCCTTCTTCCCTGCTGAACTCGGCAATGGACAGCTCTATCCTTTTAACCAGGTTGTCAGTGTACAGAGAAAACTGTTTATTATATATCTCCAGATTATACTCTTTATTTATTTTCTTTTTAAAAAGCTCTCGTAAATCATGATAGCAGGGGATGCGGCCAATGGGTGTCCAGATGGTATCTATTTTACGATTGTGGATGAGTGCCATGGCAATCATCCAGACGATGGTATCGCATTTTTCACCAATCAGAGAGTCTTTTTCTCCTGCTGCCAGCAAGCCGCGACTGCTCTTGTGGAGCCAGTAATTAACCTGAAACCCGGAAGGAAGGTTGTAGCTACGGATCGCTCGGTTTTCTCCAAATGCCTTATAATGGTTGATATAATGGGCAAGAGGAGCCGGGAAAAAGGCTTCATTGGCAAAGGGGGACCTTTTTTCACTGCCGTCAGCACCGATTTCAGTGGCAGTGGTGGCTGAACGGATAATTGCCCCATGGACAACGGTGTTCATCCAGTCATGGGCTATGACAATGGTGGGCATGGTTGTGTAATCCCTGCCGCCAAAGAGCAGGCAGCTTATCTTTACTCCTTCTGGTTTTTCTGTGGCATGATCATAGTTTTTCAGGGCGGCAAGGTCAATGGTGAAACGGCTGTTTTTATGGGAGGCTGGATGCCCGGAAGATCGCAGCCATTTTCCCTGATAATTTTGTCCCTGTTCAGGTAATTCCCCATCCATGTTGTTCCAGTATGGCTTTTCATCATTTATCAGGATATTGCTGAAAATGACTTCACTCTCATCGTCCATAAGCACTTTTATTACTTCCGGATCATTTTCCTGATTTATTCCTTCAATTATACCAAACATTCCCTTTTCCGGGTTGACAGCCCGCACTTCACCGTTGTTGTCATCTATGAATATCTTGGCCAGATCATCGCCTATAAGGTAACTTCCTGTCATGGCTGTACCTGTTTTGCCGCATCCTGAAGGGTAGGCACCGGCAAAATAGATCACCTCGCCATTGAGGGGAAAACCGGTGATAAACATATGCTCATCAAGCCGTTTTCCAAAATAATTACGAATGTTATTCATGTTTGCAAAACGGTGGTTGATCTTTTTCGGGGCCATGGAGTTACCGGCATACTGGTCATTACAACTGTATGAGCGAAAATGTTCCACATCCATATAGATGCGTCGTCGATCGATTCTGGCGGAAACATATTCACTGGTCAGTTGGCCAGCACTGTGGAAGTTGGTGAACATGTATCCTTTATTGCTGACTTCACGGGAAAAACCAGCAGGGCTAATCATCCTGTAAAGGATATCCTCACTATGAACAACATAATATGAATCCGTGATCTGGATGGTGGGGTCAGCAGTTTTACTGCCGGCAGGCCCCCGCAGAATAAAGGAGACAATCATGGTTTTATCAGCCATGATATTTTTCATAATCCCAAGGATTTCCGTAATTCCTTCCTGCCAGTCTTTCTTTTTTTGCAGAGAGTTTATCGGAGTATCTGGATAAGCCAGATATTTTGTATGGACAGTGTCCCTGCCCTGATCCTCAGGGCCATCGAAGTGGCAGGTGTGATGTTTTTTATTTAACGGGATTTCTTCATGCTTTTTCAGTGCCATTTTTCGGATATGGTTTAATTCTTCTATTGAACCGGTATTTATAACAATTGAAGCCGGCTGCATGTGAAAAGCTCCGTGATATATTGGTCTGGTTACTTCAATACTGCAGCGAAGAAGTTTTTCATGGTTTTCCATGTCAAGAAATGAGGCAAGATACTCACGCATTACTTCCAGTGAAACTATGTCTTCATCTTCTGAATGCCGGGGGCGAGATTTTAGAGGAGATTTCATGTTTGATATGTTTTTTTGGGGGAGTGATCAAGATATTTTTAATGAAATCTGTACTTGAGAATCAGAGTAATTTCAAGAATACTTTTTCAATATCCGCAAAAGAACTGCAGTTCATTATTTCATTGCGGATTTGCGAGGCTCCGGGCAAACCACTTAAAAATCGTCCACAATGATTTTTTACCCTGAACAACATTTTATCCGTCTCCGCATGCTGCTTGACAAGAAAAATGTATCTCAATATGACTTTCAGCCTTCCTGTCAGAGTTGCAGGCCGTCCAGACGGTGAGAAAACCCACGGGTTTCCCAAAGCACCACGACCAATCATAACCCCGTCACATCCGGTTTCGGCAAGCATTTGTTGGCCGTCCTCAAAACTTAGAATATCACCGTTACCGATAACCGGGATTTTAACCTCTTCTTTTACTTCGCGGATAACCCGCCAGTCGGCTTGACCGCCGAAGGCCTGGGCCCATGTCCGGGCGTGCACGGTAACGGCTGCGGCTCCTGCCTGTTCTGCCATGACGGCAAATTCCTGTGCATTGATGGTCTTGTCTGTCCAGCCGCTTCTGAACTTGACGGTTACCGGTAATACCGTGTTTATCACCACCTGTCTTATAATTGCTTCAGCCCTTGCCAGGTCTTTCATCAGGGCGGCTCCTGCCCCTTTTTTGATGACTTTACGAACCGGGCAGCCCATGTTTATATCAATTATATCTGCCTGGTCAGGGTCAATCATGGCAGCAGCTTTCCCCATTATGTCAGGTTCTCCGCCAAAGAGCTGGATAGCCAGCGGCCTGTCTTTATCTGAACTTGCCAGCAGGGAAAGGGTATTTTTCTGTTTATAAACCATGCCGTGACAACTGATCATTTCCGAAACACATAGATCAGCACCAAGTTCACGGCATAAGAGGCGAAAGGGCAGGTCAGTATAACCGGCCAGAGGTGCGAGGATGAAAGGTTTGCTGCCAAAACATAAAGGCAGCTTTCCGGTTTCAGTGTTCACGGAATCTGGCATATTTTAACCTGATTACCACCGATCCACAGCTAACTTTAAAATGGCTCTTTTGAAATTCAAGCGGGTAAGGCAAATTCATTTATCGTAGAAAAAACCAATTTTCCCTGGTGACACCGCTCCTCCCTGGTGGCACCAGTGCGGTGTCACCTTTCATCGATTGTTCTTCCGGCACTCACCGGCTATAGAAGGAACAGAGCTGAATAGACTGGTGAGTGCCGGATTTATGTATCGGGAAAATATCTGCCCACAGGGCATTATGTTTGGATTTTTCTTGCTATTATCCCTTTTTATCGTCTCCAAAAGCCTTTTCCAGTAAATCTCTAACCAGCCCCACTTCTTCTTTAACCCGTCTGGAAGCAGGTTTTAAAAGAGAAGTAAGCATGAATCGCCTGGCGTGTATTTCCGGCATTTTTTGTGGTGCCTGGGCGAAAAGCAACTCCATATCCGCTTCTCGGGTTCCGTAGTAAAGTACATTGGGACCAATCTGGACGGCCTCGGAAGTTAATCCTTTTGCCCCCTTTGCAGCATACTTTGCAACCACAGAATCGGGATCGTCAAAGTCGCCGAAAATCCGGGATTCAGCAAGACAGGTCAGAACACAGGCAGGTTGCAGACCTTCTGCCGTTCTTTCAACACATAAGGTGCATTTATCAACCTTGCCAAGTGATTTATCATCGGCTAAGTCATAATTTATAAAACGGGCATTGTACGGGCAGGCCTCAACACATGCCCCGCAACCGATGCAGCGATCATGATCAACCTGAACAGTTCCGTTAAACGGATCTTTCCAGGTCGCAGATACTTCCATGAGTACAGTCTTGCCGGTAATGGTATCCTTGAGGAACATCCTCACCGGATCGGCCGGGCAGACATCCACACAAACCGGAATGTCACAATGGTTACAAAGCCCTACATAAAAAGTATAGGCTATACCGGCAGAAGTCATGCTCGGCCCCAGTCTATATAACCAGCTGCGATCAAATCTGGTTGGCACTTCCCACTCTGCCTTACAGGCAACGGAACAAGCATGGCAACCCACGCATTTGTCCATGTCAATAATCATACCGTATTTCATCTATCTAAACCTCCTGAAAATATGGCTTTTTTGTTTTTTTTTATTAAAAAAAGAAATGCAGGGCAAGCCAGAAACCAGAAGCCAGAAACCAGAAGCCAGAAACCAGAAGCCAGAAGCCAGAACAGCTCGAAGTCTACGCTATCTGCAGCCAGAGGCTGATATAAACTATACTTAACAGCTCGAAGTCTACGCTATCTACCTGTTCTATCCTCTATTCACCAGGTAGATAGCGTAGACTTCGAGCGAAGACTCCGAATGCGAAGCATCAAACCATTCTGGCTTCTGTCCCATCTGGCTTCTGATACAGTTATACCTTAACAAGCCTGATAAAGTTATTACGCATGCCATGACATCCTGATTCCTGATCAACTACCACCCTGGTTATAAGTTCCTGACCATCAACCCCCCTATGGTGACCAACCGACAACGCCGGACTTTTACTACCGTAACCATGGGCCAGGAAAACAGAGTCTTCCCTTATACCGGGGGTTACCTTGACAGTGGTTGTTGACCTTGATTCTTCCCCGTCCTGGTTAATGCATTTGACCCGTTGACCATCTTCAAGATCAAGTCTGGC
This sequence comes from uncultured Desulfobulbaceae bacterium, assembly GCA_964534785.1. Classification (GTDB taxonomy): domain Bacteria; phylum Desulfobacterota; class Desulfobulbia; order Desulfobulbales; family Desulfobulbaceae; genus DRLX01. Next base: position 16,874 of record CAZHPX010000001.1, read on the forward strand.
AGCGACCTTATCATTTACCCAGATGGGGTTTTCCGGCAGTTCATGAACTAACCAGGGATTATTTAATGTTCTGTTAAAGGTATGAACAGGTGTGCGGCCGGAGAGCAGCCTCATGTAACCGCTTGGCGGCTTTTCAACCGGAATATAAGTGGCCATGGCAGGAAAACCATAATCCTCGAGGTCATAGGAAAAAAAATGAATAATCAGATCTTCCGGGACACCATAGGGGTCTTCTCCCGGCTGGAGGTGAATGCCATCCTTTTTCCTTATTTGCTCAATGGTTACCCCCGCTCCTTCCATGAACTTATTGGCATACTCAACCTGATCTTTGACAGGGGCATATTCAGCAAAACCCATCCGTTTTGCCAGTTCATTGGTTATCCAGACACTGTCTTTTGCTTCAAAGAGAGGGTCAACCAGCGGCATTCGGGGGGCTATATATTGTTGATGCTTGTCTGCGAAATCCCACTGGGTACCCCGCTTGATTTCGTTATACTGCTCCAGATAAGTAGATCCAGGCAAAAGAATGTCCGCATACATGGTTATATCGGTGGGAATAAGATCAGTACACATGACAAAGTCCATAGCTTTCAGCATGGCAATGGTCTTTGGCTGATTGGGAATGGTCTGGATAAGGTTCTGCCCCCAGATAACACAACCCTTGATGGGGTAAGGGTCTCCATAAATGGCGGTATTGCGGATAAGATCGGTGGGAGTCCCCGGGGGAGAAAAAGGATATACATCTAATTCTTCCCTGATATTGATGGCTTCTATCTCATGCTCAACCACAGGCCATTTTTTCCTTTTGAGTCCTCTGGGCATTTTGGGTTTGACCAATCCGCCGGGAACACCTATGGCACCGAGGAGACCGGTCAGGCAAGCCATTGCCCGTCCTCGTTGAAAATCTGTTCCATGCCAGGACGCAAATCGTCCCGGATGGATTGAAACATTGGGTGCATTGTCAGCCAGCATGTCTGCAACCTGCTTGATCTGGGCAGCCGGGATGTCGCATACTTTTGCTGCTTTTTCAAGAGTCCATTCTTTTACATGCTCGGTAAATTCATCAAAACCCTCTCCACGCTCAGCAATGAATTCTTTATCATACTTCTCATTCTCAATGATATAATTCATAATGGCAAGAAGCATGGCAGTATCTGTACTTGGCTTGATTTTGACCCAGATATCAGACTTGGCGGCTGTCGCAGAATAACGGGGGTCGATGACAATTAACTTGGCACCTTGTTCCAGCCCTCTGACATATCTCTTCATATGTGAGAGATGGATGTTCTCGCCAAGGTGGCTGCCTGTCATAAAGATGACCTTGGCATTTGCCATATCCACATGCTCGCCGGGAGTCATCTCAAGGGTGGCAAGATAAGAAACATCCCTGGCCCCCCGGCACTGGAAGAAAGAGGCCATGGAAATATTCGGTGTGCCGATCGTGTATTCAAAAAAATGCTGAGGGTATTTTGCGGAAGCACCGTGGGGAAACATGGAAATCCCCTGAGCACCATATTTTTCTATTATACCGCTAAACTTTTCGGCACAGATATCCAGGGCTTCTTCCCAGGATATCCGCTGCCATTTCGGTGCCCCCCGTTCGCCGATATTTTTCATCGGGTATTTGAGCCGGTCAGGATCATAGAGAAGTCTTATCCCGGCGTTGCCACGGGCACAGACAGCCTGGCCGTTATCTATGGATTTGGGGTTACCTTCTAACTTGACTAATCGGTTGTCTCTGAGTTTACCGACAAGCTGGCATCTCCAAAAACAGATCTCACAGACACCTCCGGTAACGGTTTGTGTATCTCTATGTGATCCTTTTGGCACCGGCGGAGATTTTTTAAGACCGGTTTCCGCCCTTGCTGTTACTTTGGCAAGCGGTACGCTGGCGGCGGCAATTGAGGCAGTTTTTAAAAAGTTTCGCCTGGTAAGGTTTAATGCCATTACTGCTCCTCCTTGGTAAAAAAATAAATGAGGTCGATAGTTGTTGTATAAAATGGGTGTTCTGTTCCCTGGCGGGCCTGGCGATAAAATTTTTCAAACCATGGTAAAAACAAAGTGGTGAGAAAAGTTTCAGCGGCTCCAAATTGTTCTTTCCTGAACAGGGCGGAGAGAAATTCAAGCTCAAACTGTAAATGATCAGCCGGTTCAACTTCACTGGTTAGATCAAAACCGTGTTCCCTGTAAAAAGTACGAACCTTTTCCGTAGTCTTGCCGTACAGGGACATGTCTCCATCCTGGTAGTAAGACCCATAGGGTGGTGCCACTATGCCCGGGATGGCGTTGATAAACAATCTTGTGTATTCCAGTTGACAGTCAAGCTGTACATCTTCCGTGTCTTTCCGCCATTTGGCGATTCTTAACTGTTGTTCAGCCACATCAAGATTTATAAGTATCTGCTCTAAGGAATCAAGAAACTTTCTGTCAAAAAAAGATGGCTCCGGATAACGCATTAAAAATGACAGAAAATAAAAGATATCGGCTATATGAGCAGAATTTCCCCTTAAAGACACGACGGCGGATTTTACAGTTTTAGTTTTGTCAGAGTTCATAAGGACACCAGCATACTGCAAGGGGAAGATTCTGTCAATTCGGCACTCACCAGCTTATCAGGTATTAATTTTATAATTATAGGTGAGTGCTGGAAAGAAAATAAAGAAAAAAACCGTTTACTTTGCCGATGAGGTTCAGGGTTTCCCCGTATGGGGGCGGGTTATTGTTTTGGATTGAGCCTTCGCCGGCATTCCAGGCCGCAACAACAAGATCAAGCCTGCCATTGAATTTATCGTTGTATTTTGCAATCAGATAACAGGCAATGAGAATGTTGACCGCTGGATTGTAGAGGTCTTCCGGTTTCAGGTTTAAGAGCGTATCCCGGCTGACATAACGAAAGTTGTAGTTTTTCCGGGCAAGCTCAAGAGCCGCCCGTTTTCCGGTGGGATAGATTATCTGGGTTAACCCCTTGGCATTTTTTATTGACCTTGCGTCGGCTTTCACATTTGATTCAGCGATGATAAGGGAACGGATGAAGTCAGGATTTACTTTATAACGGGGCTTGATAAATGGAAGTGAACAGAAATATTGAATCAGATGTTCATAGCGGGCAAGTCGTTCTTTTTGAGTTTTACTTGCTTTTATATCCTTGTGTTTCTCCACATAGCTTTGCAGCGAGGGCATGACCTGGGAATATGCCGGATTGAACAGCGTTAAAGATATGGTAATTATTATCAAGGCTATGATAATTTTTGTCATTTTACTTAAATCCGTGAGCTCTCACCCGGCAAACACCATGGTATAGCATACCAACCCTGAACATAATGCCCTGTGGGCAGATATTTTTCCTTATCCCCAGAGGGGTTGTTACCAAACATAATCAGGAATCAGCATTTATGCAGCCCCTGCCAGAGCGGATCATCTGTCGGCATGGCAAAGAAGTAAGCAATAACTTTTCTTAAATCTTCGCAGTCATCACTTCCGGCTGTTTCTCTGATTGAATGCATTCCCAGGGTTGGTACGCCCACATCCACGGTCTGAATTCCTGTTTCTGCAGCAATGAGCGGCCCGATGGTTGAACCGCATGCCATATCATTATGCATGACAAAGTCCTGGAATTCAACCTGACATTGCAGGCATAGGGCCTGAAAAAATCCACCGCTGAGGGCATTGGTTGCGTATCGCTGATTACCGTTCCATTTTATTACCGGACCTTTATTAAGCATGGGGAGATGTTCCGGGTCATGTTTGTCAGGAAAATTAGGATGGACGGCATGGGCATTGTCTGCAGATATCAACATGGAACGGTTGATAACCTGGTTTTGGTGTTTTGTATCGGGGGTAAGCCGTGCCAGTAATGAGCTGAAGAAACGTCCTTTAACGCCATTTGTTGAAACACTGCCAACTTCTTCGTGGTCATTGAGGATAACCATTGCATTTTCAGTACCGTCAGCATGGATGAGTGCATCAATCAGAGTGAAACATGATAACTGGTTATCAAGCCTGCTGCCAGCAATCATTTTTTTGTTCAGCCCTGTCCGGCAAGGTTTTTGTGTATCATAAAAGAACAGATCATGGCTGAGTATCCGGGAGATTTCAGCGGTTGGATATTCATTCTGTAACTGGCTGGCAACAAGTTCCGTAAAATGGTTTTCTTTTTTTCCTGTTTTTTCTTCCATCCCCATGATTGGTACAAGGTCGGCCTGCTTGTTTATACCTTTTTTGTTGTCGGCATCTCTGCTTAAGTGAATAGCCAGGCTGGGAATAACGGCAATGGGGCGTATCCAGTCAAGCAGGCTTACCTGTAAATTTCCCCGTGAATCAAGCCAACTCACTCTGCCGGCCAGGGAAATATCCCGGTCAAACCATGTGGAGAGCAGGGGAGAGCCATATATTTCAACACAAAACTGCTGGTAATTATTTTTTTTACGAATCGGGTTTGGCTTTAATTTCAGTCCCGGACTGTCGGTATGGCCGCCGCCAATTCTCAGACCGGTTTTATTGAGCGGCTTGCCATTGAGAACAAAAGCGGCCAGGGTGGATTGGCGGTGAATGAGAAAGTATTTTCCAGGTTTGATACTTCCCCGCCAGTCAGATTCGTCAAGTTGTTTAAAACCTTGTTCGCACAGGATTAAGGCAAGTTCAGCCACACAATGATAAGCAGTCGGACATCTGCCGACAAAGGAGAGAAGAGCATCCGGGAACTGGTTGTTGTCAGGCATGGTTAAGTATCCACCTGGGGAAGCGGGGTCTTAATGTCAAAGCGTTTATCTTCAAGAATCCCCTGGAAGGCCATATTGGTTTTGGGTGAATAGATAACAGGTCCAGCCAGGTTCAAGGTGATTTCTTTTTCAGGTGAAATGGAGACTATTGAGAGAACAAAGTATTCGTCATCTTTATCTAATTGCAGTTTTTCCCTTTCCAGATCATTGATGGCAACATGATAATCGGAAAAGAAGCTGGTCGGGTCAGTCACCACAAAGGCAAATCCGGGGTCATCCACACTCTGTATCCAAAATAAAGGACCCTCTTTTTTATTTGGCATGACAATAAACTCAT
>CAZHPX010000001.1:21938-22546 GCA_964534785.1 uncultured Desulfobulbaceae bacterium
ATGGAGGTTATCAAGACCAATCAATCCTTCCGGGAAATGGATTACCTGGGATGGGTCAAATTCAACTTCGCCAAAACGGGTTATGATTTTTTTCATCTTTTCACTGTCCTGATTGCAAGATTTTCACTTAAAGCATCAAGGTCATTAAGACTCCACTGGCTGGCTTTGATATTTTCCTGTTTTATTCGCTCATAAACTTCCTGCCGATATATTTTGGTTTCCCGGGGAGCATCAATACCGATACGGACAGTACCGCCCTTTATTTCAACTATTTTAACGGAAATTGAGTCGCCGATGATAATACCTTCTTCGACTTTTCTGGTGAGTACCAGCATGGATTTGCTCCGTACAGATTACAGGATGATGGGTGTACCCTGTTCATAGATTGATATTTATATATCGTTGGACAACTCTCCCAGTATATCCTGTATATGCCGAAAAAGGCAACAATTATAACATGTATTTTACATTTCTCAACCGTCTCTTCCATGTGGGGGCGAAATATTTTCCGCCCCTACTCTGAACCTGTCCCCTGATACCTGGTGCCTGATTATCAGATAAAATCAAGGATGGATATCCGGGAAATCTTGCCGGTAATACTAAGAGCC
>CAZHPX010000002.1:0-21367 GCA_964534785.1 uncultured Desulfobulbaceae bacterium
ACAGATTCCACCTTAAATTTACCAACTGGTGGTTTAAGAATGGGGGTAGGCGCAGTTATCTGGTCTTTTGCTCCTTGTCCCTTGTATCCTGTAGCCTTTCCCCTGTATTCTGCTCACTTTTTTTTCTGGTCTGGCGGGCAAGTTCTCTCATACTGAGTTCTTTGTCGGATTCATCGACAATTTCCCGACCGATGATTTCTTCAATTATATCTTCCATGCTTATCACACCGGTTACGCTGCCGTATTCATCAACCACCACAAAAAGGTGTTGCCGCCGTTCAAAAAAATCAACAAAAACTGTATCCAATCGGGCTGATTCCGGAATGAAAGAGACCGGCTGCATAATATCTGCAAGTTTTATATCATACCTGTTATCAGCCGCTCCTATAAACATATCACGACTTAGGACGAGTCCATCTATCTCATTAATATCTTTATTGTAGACAGGAACACGGCTGTGCATCCGCCATTTTTCTTCAAACTTTCTTGCTTCCCTGATGGTGAAGTTCTTGTCTGACATGAAAGTTACTGTTTTCGGGGTCATAACCTGACGGACGGTTTTATCTTTCAATTTAAGGATATTGATAATGACAGTTTCCTGTTCCGGAGCAATTTTTCCCGATTTTAATGATAGTTTCGCTATGGTCTGTAATTCTTCTGCAGATACCTGCTGCTGGTCTTCATTTTTGGGAATGAATTTTGTAATAACCTGACAGAGCCAGATCACAGGTTTCAGGGCAATAATCATAATAAGTAAAGGTCTTATTATCCAGGGGGCTAATTGTTTTGCATATTGCACACCAATGGTTTTAGGAAGAATTTCAGTGAAAATAAGTACCGTCAGAGTAAAACTCAGTGAAAACCAGATCAGGCTGCTTGTACCGAACACTCCGACTGCGGCCGCACCTGCAACAGAGGCTCCGACCGTGTGTGCCATGGTGTTTAAAGTCAGTATTGCCGTGATGGGCCGACTTATGTTTTCTTTCATCTCTGTCATGATTTGTGCACGGCGGGGATGGGTTTCCTTCATAAGCTCCACTTGACTTACAGTCAGTGAATAAAGGACAGCTTCAAAAATACTGCACATTGCTGAAATAACGATGGCACAACTGACAGAAACAATAAGCAGGGTGAGCATTTGATCTCCTGTTTTTTGATATGGAGTTTTAGTTTATTTGATTTAACGTAAAAAAACAATATTGCCAATTGAGCTTAATCTTCTGATGGTGTACTTATCAGTGGGCAAATGTCAGATAACAGGTTACAGACCAACCAGCCGTTATTAGCGGATTGGTTGCTGCTAACTTTCGGTTATTATTTTACTTTTGTTGAATGTTTTGTTATTGTTTACGTGTATGATTATATTTGATTATTAAAAAAGGAGTTGATTTGTGATTACTGTAACTACCCGTAAACCGGAAGAGTTTGATGGCGATATGCTGGTGTATTGTGTTTTGTATCGAAAAAAGAATATACCTGAATGTGCACAAAATATAAAAAAAATTGTGAAGACGGTTTGTAAATCCGGGAACTTTACAGGTAAACAGGGGCAAACCTGTCTGCTTTATCCAAAATTATTTGACCGGGCCCTTGGCGGAATTTTTGCCTGTCGTTGTATATTGCTGGTTGGTCTTGGAAAAAATGATAAAGATGAAAATGAAATACCAGAGCAAATAAGGCTTATCGGAGGGGTAATTTCCGGGCAGGGGCGAAAGTCAGGTGCAGAGAGTATATGTGTGATTCTGCCGGAAATGGCGGGGTTGTCATCTTTGGGAACGGCTGAAGCCATGAGCGAGGGATTGTTACTTGGTAATTATTCTTTTGATAAATATAAAACTATTAAGGATGATGATGAGCCGTCAGAACCTGTCCGGTCATTTCTGTTAAGTACAACAGGAGCAGCCAGTCCTGTCCGGCAGGGACTGAAAAAAGGAAGAATTGTTGCTGAAGCAGCATGCAAAGCCCGCGACATGGCAAATGAACCCGGAAATATATGGACACCATCAGCTTTTGGTCGTTACGCAAAGACCACCGCCAAAGAATATAGATTAAAATACAGGATTTTTGATAAAGCGGAAATGAAAAAACTGGGCATGGGGGGTGTCCTTGCCGTCAGTCAGGGTTCTGTCACGCCGCCAAAGCTGGTTATCCTCGAATATAAAACAGATAAAAAGGAAAGTAGAAATGAGAAAAAACCTGTTTTACTGCTGGTTGGCAAGGGATTGACTTTTGATTCCGGTGGTATCAGCATTAAACCGGCATCAGGCATGGAAGACATGAAATATGATATGTGTGGTGGTGCGGTGGTTCTGGCGGCTATGCAGGCCATAGGTGAAGAACAACCGGCAAATGTCAATGTCGTTGCCGTGGTTCCTGCAACCGATAACATGGTTAGCGGTTCTGCCTTGAAGCCTGGAGATATTATTACTCATTTTAGCGGCAAGACCTCGGAAATAATCAACACTGATGCCGAAGGGAGGCTTATACTGGCTGATGCCCTGGCTTATGGGATTAAAACCTATAAGCCGGACGCAGTCGTTGATTTTGCGACTTTGACAGGTGCGGTAATCACAGGTCTTGGTCATCATTATACAGGGTTACTGGCAAATAATGACGAGCTTGCTGCTCGTATAATCTCTGCTGGTGAATGTGCCGGTGAACCATTCTGGCGTTTGCCGCTGGGCAAGGAGTATTCTAAGCAAATTGAATCGAAATTTGCTGATATCAAAAATACTGGCGGCCGCTCAGCAGGTACAATTACTGCGGCGGCATATTTACAGGAATTTGTTGGCGATATCCCGTGGGCACATTGTGATATTGCCGGCACAGCCTGGGGTTTTACTAAAAAATCGTATATTCCCAAGGGACCTTCAGGTGTGGGAGTGAGAACGGTTATTAATCTTGTTCGTCACTGGCAACCGTTGAAGAAATAAGACACAGGGAGATTTACTCATGTTGAAAAGAAAAGGAATAACGGTCAGCAGGCAGATCATGGATTGTCAACAGTTTCATCCTGAGGCCACCGGTGAATTGACAGGTCTGTTAAGTGATCTGATTGTTGCCGGGAAAATTATCAGTGCCGAGGTAAATATGGCAGGACTGGCTGACATTCTCGGCCAGTCGGGAAAAACAAATATCCAGGGCGAGACTGTACAGAAGTTAGATGAGTTTGCCAATCAAACTATTAAAAGGCGTATGGAACAATGCGGCTTCGTCTGTGTTATGGCTTCAGAAGAAGAAGATAGTATTATCCCTGTGATGGACGGTTATGAAGGCAAATATACGGTGGCTTTTGATCCTCTTGATGGATCATCCAATATTGATGTCAATGTCAGTGTCGGAACTATTTTTTCAGTGCATAAGCGGTTAAGCAGCGGAAAACAGGGGACTGAGCAGGATCTTCTCCAGGCCGGTTCCCGGCAGGTTGCGGCAGGTTATATCATTTATGGTTCCTCGACCATGCTGGTTTATACCACTGGAGACGGAGTACAGGGGTTCACTCTTGATCCCAGCGTCGGGGAGTTTTTTCTCTCCCATCCGGATATCATGATATCTCCCCAGGCAAAATATTATTCCATCAACGAAGCTTATGCTAATTACTGGTACGATGGAACTCGCTCATATATTAATTATCTTAAAGATGTTGATCTGGAAACAGGAAGATCTTTGAGTCTACGATATATAGGTTCATTGGTGTCTGATTTTCACCGTAACCTGATCAGTGGCGGCATTTTTCTTTATCCGCGGGATAAAAAGAGTACCGATAAGCAGGAAGGAAAGCTGCGACTTCTTTATGAAGCTGCCCCGCTGGCGATGTTGGCTGAGCAGGCCGGTGGCCGGGCTATTACCGATAATGGTCGTCGTATCCTTGATATTGAACCTACCGATTTGCATCAGCGGGTTCCATTGATTATCGGCTCAAGGGAGGACGTTGATATGGCGGAAAAATATTGCTGCGGGATGAAAGACTGAATTGCGGGTTGGTTTTATATACATTGATTCGCCGTTACGATAGTTAAACCTGCAATTTCCCCTGACCCTCGTTTCCATGCGCAGGAACATAAAGAAAAAAACTGCACAATCATAACGTACTGGTTTCACGCATAATTATCATTGTGATGCCTGGGGAGACTACTTGTCTTTGGTATTAACGATAATAACAAACATTTTGTCTTCTTTGAAAAAAATCTGTTCCAAGTCATAATGATTATTTGGCATCAGGTCAATTACTACCCTGATTTTATCCGGATTATTATGTTTTCCGGTCCGGATGGATTTAATAAATCGACCATCTGCTTTTATAATATTGGGAATGGATTTGGCAAGTGTTGTGTTTTTAAAGTCGCATACGATTCTTGGTACTCCTTTTTCGATTGCGTAAATTTTTGGCGGGTAAAACCCATTGAGCAGAAATTGAACCATTTCTCCTTTACCGGTTGAATTATCAAAACGAATTGAATAGAGAACGGGAGGGGGAGGTGGCTTTATTTCCGCAGCCTTTGCAATTTTTACAGGTTCTGCTGAACTGGTTTCTTCGCCTGAACTTTCGATAACTATTTCAGCTTGTCTAAACGGGTCCGGGAATTTTCCCCTTTGTTTTTCCAATGGCTCAACTTTCTCTTCTTTTGTTTCTTTTTTTTCTTCTTCCTGGTTATCTGTCAACGGTTTGAGTGGCTTGAGCGTTTCCAGAAGGACTGATTCAGCCTGCGGCAGTTCAGGTTCAGTGCCTGCTTTGTACACAGAAACAAGCAATGAGTTGTTTTCTTGATTAATTACTTGCTTATATGCAATTTCCATATCCAGGGCGAGATCCAGGGCTATCCTGGTCTTTGCTTTATCTCCTTTATGAATTCCCATTCTGATCCGTTTAACGAGGTTACCATTTGTTTTGATAATATTTGCTATTGTCATGGCAGGTATGGTTTTAGGAAAATCAATAATAATGCGTGGTTTTTCTCCGTTAAAGGTAAATATTCTTGGTGCAAATGAACCGTCAAGCAGAAAAGTTATCTGTTCATATTCCGGGGTAACAGTTATAAATTCAACATCTTGCAGGACTGGTTCTGCCTGGTTGGTTGCAGCATATAAATGCTGGGGTATCAGGAAAGAAAAGAGGGTAATTATGGGCAGGCAAAAAAATAAAAGAAAAGAAAAAGAATATGTTTTCATTGGCAACTGTTCCGTTTTATGGCAAAAAATAAAAAAAGGCCGGTTCTATATGAAGGTTGGATATTCGTTTTTTATGGTAAAAGTGTGATAGGGTTGCATGTGATATTCTGGTATTCAATATCAGAGTTCGGTATTATCCATGTTGTTTCTTTCCGAACCATTGGTAATGTATATGTGAGGGTTAATTAACGACCAAACCCTTTTCCCCCTATGCTACAGAAATTCTACGCAAATAATCAATATAAGTCAATGAAACAAGATATATTCAAGTTGAAAAATACCGATAGCTTGATTTTGACTAACGAGACGAACGATAATATACAATATGATCGCGATAAAGACAGGGCAGAAATAAAGCGTATTAAACTTGATATGATTCTTCCCTTTGTCAAAAAACCAGGTCGTTATACCGGTGGCGAACTGGGTGCTGTCCGTAAAGACTGGCAAGAGATTCCCTTGCGTTTTTGTTTTATATTCCCTGATTTGTATGAGATAGGCATGTCTCATTATGGTTTGCAGATTTTGTATCATCTTGTAAATAATGAAGAAAATTTTCTTGCTGAGAGATGCTATGCCCCTGATGTGGATATGGAGGCATTGCTTCGGGAGCATGATATTCCATTGTTTAGCATTGAGTCCCGCCGCTGTCTTGCAGATTTTGATATTCTTGGTATAACTTTGCCGTATGAACTTTGTTACACAAATATTCTCACCATCCTTGATACTGCCGGCTTACCTTTGCTGGCAAAAGATCGTGGTGAAGATTATCCGCTGGTAACCGGAGGGGGGCCCTGCAGCTTTAATCCGGAGCCGGTGGCTGATTTTTTTGATGCCATTGTTATTGGTGACGGGGAAGAGGCGGTTCTTGATATGGGCAGGATTGTCCTTGCCGGTAAAGAAGAAGGGATTGGTAAACAGGAAATATTGTCCCGGCTCTCAGAAATTGATGGAATTTATATCCCCTGCTTTTTTGAGCCTGAATATGCTGGTGAGAAGTTTACGGGGATTCGTCCGCTCATGGATGGATACACCCAGGTGCGAAGGCGGGTACTGCCGGAACTGTTGCCGATATATTCATCTGGTACTCCCCTGGTTCCGGTGGTCAAACCGGTTCATGACCGTCTTGGGATCGAAATAGCAAGAGGTTGTACCCGGGGCTGTCGGTTTTGTCAGGCCGGGATTATTTATCGTCCGGCCCGGGAGCGAACAGTTGAAGATATTTTTGAGCTTGCAGAGCAGGGTATTGCTGCCACTGGTTTTGATGAGCTGGCCCTTCTTTCCCTGTCCAGCGGAGATTACTCCTGTCTACCGGAGCTGTTGATTAAACTGATGGACAGGTTCGCAGATGAATTTGTTTCCGTGTCCATGCCTTCCATGCGGGTTGGTACTTTGACTCCGGAAATTATTGAGCAGATTAAACGGGTTCGCAAAACAGGGTTTACCGTGGCCCCGGAAGCGGGTACTGATCGTTTACGAGAAGTAATTAACAAAGGAATCAGTGAGGATGATCTTCTTACCACCTGCGAAGATGCCTTTGGGGCGGGCTGGAACCTGATTAAGTTTTATTTCATGATTGGTCTGCCGACTGAAACCATGGAAGATGTGGAAGGAATTGTTGAATTGGTAAAAAAAGCAAAGGAGTCAGCAGGGCAGGGAAGGAGAGTCCAGATAAATGTCAGTGTGGCAACCTTTGTACCGAAACCGCACACCCCTTTTCAGTGGCAGCCGCAACTATCCATTGATGAGGCCGGGGAACGGCTGAATATGTTAAGAAAACTGTTACCCCGTAAAGGAATTAAACTGAAAACAAATGATATTCATGTCTCTTTTCTGGAAGGGGTTTTTTCCCGTGGCGACCGGCGTCTCTCCTGCCTTATTGAAACTGCCTGGAGGGACGGTGCCCGTCTGGATGGCTGGTCAGAGCATTTTAACCTGCAAAAGTGGCACTTGGCAGCAGAGCAATGCGGCATTGTCCTCGAATCATATCTTGATGGCAGGGCAATGACGAAAGTTCTGCCCTGGGATCATATTGACTGCGGAGTGGATAAAACATTTCTTAAACAGGAATGGCAGAAAGCCATGGAGCAAACTTATACCCCTGATTGTCGCAATCATGGTTGTCAGAAATGCGGACTCTGTGATCTTAAGACTGTAAAGCCGGTGGTTCATAAAGGAGTTGCAAAAAAAGAATCAGGACATATTTCCTTATCAAGCCCGGAGAAAACCAGACCTGATAATCAAAATAAAACAAAATTTCGTTATCGTTTCCATTATTCCCGTCTTGGTGACAGTCGTTTTTACGGTCATCTTGACCTGTTACAGTTGGTTTTCAGGGTTCTTCACCGGGCTGGTCTGCCGGTTCTTTTTTCCCAGGGTTATAATCCCTCCCCGAAAATATCGTTCAGTCAGGCCCTGCCGGTCGGCCTTGAGAGTATGGTTGAGTTTTTTGATGTGGAACTGGCTGTACCGATCACCAATATTGAAAAAACTATTAACAATCTTAACCTGAAATTTCCGCAGACCATTCGTATCGGGGCTGTTGAGCCGGTGAAAAAACATGATCAGGCGGACATGGAAGTGACTTATATGGCTGTCATGGAGGATGGGGTTGTCATGACAGAGCTTGCATCGAACTTGAAGATTTTTTTTGCTGAAAAAGAGTGGATTCTTGAGAAAATCAGAAAAAGAAAACGGAAACGGGTTGATGTTCGTCCCCTTGTCAAGTCAGCGGTGTGTAAAGAAGACGATAAAAAAATGGAATTTATTCTTGTTCACCGTCATGGGCAGGCGGGACTCAGTCCTTTCGAGTTTCTGAGAAAAGTACTTGGGATGTCTAAGAGGCAAGCTCTCCTGGCCCGTATAATTAAAACAGGGATAAAGGTGACAGAAGACAGCGGGACAGGTATTTCCGCTATAACAAATAAACCAAAAAGGAGAATTTATGAAAAAGGTGGTATTACGGGAAGATGAGATGCCAAAGAGCTGGTACAATGTTGTTGTGGATATTCCCGGAGGTATGGAGCCGCCGCTCGATCCGGAGACTCTAAAACCCATAGGGCCGGAAAAATTATCTGCTATTTTTCCCATGGGACTTCTTGAACAGGAAATGAGTAGTGAAAGATTTATTGATATACCTGGTGAAGTACAGGAAGTTTATAAAATATGGCGGCCTTCCCCGCTTGTCAGGGCCAACAAACTTGAAGAGGCACTCGGTACTAAGGCAAAAATATACTTTAAAAACGAGGGGGTATCGCCGGTTGGCAGCCATAAGCCTAATTCTGCCGTTCCGCAGGCCTACTACAACAAGCGGGAAGGCATAAAAAGGCTTACCACGGAAACAGGAGCCGGGCAGTGGGGCTCGGCCCTGTCGCTGGCGACTTCAAAGTTTGGACTTGAATGTAAAGTTTACATGGTGCGGGTTTCCTATAATCAGAAACCATATCGTAAGTCCATTATGGAGACCTTTGGTGCTGATATTGTTGCCAGTCCCAGCCCTGATACCAAAACCGGCAGGGAGATTCTTGCCGCTGATCCGGATGCGCCCGGTTCACTTGCCATTGCCATATCCGAGGCCCTTGAGGATGCCGCTCGTAGTGAAAACACCAACTATGCTCTTGGCTCGGTGCTTAACCATGTGGTTCTTCATCAGTCGGTTATTGGTCTTGAAACAAAAAAACAGCTTGAAATTATCGGGGAATATCCTGATGTGATGGTTGGCTGCTGTGGAGGTGGTTCCAATTTTGCCGGTTTGATTGCCCCTTTTGTTGCGGATTATTTAGATGGGAAAAAAATAGAGTTTGTCGGTTATGAACCAAACTCCTGCCCGACCATGACCGCCGGTAAACTTGCCTATGATTCCGGTGATATAAGGATGATGACTCCACTTCTTTATATGTACACCCTCGGTCATGATTTTATGCCTCCAGGTATCCATGCCGGCGGACTGCGTTATCATGGTATGGCTCCGATAGTTTCTGCCTTGATTCGCGATGATATAGTGATCCCCAAAAGCGTTCATCAATTGGAATGCTTTGAGGCTGGCGTTCTCTTTGCCCGCACCGAGGGAATTATTCCTGCTCCGGAAACCACCCATGCCATTCGGGGGGCTATTATCGAGGCCATGAAAGAACCGGATAACCCTAAAACAATTATTTTTAATTTTTCCGGACATGGTTTGATAGACATGGCAGCCTATGATAATTATTTTGCCGGTAAACTTCATGATTACTCATATCCCCGGGAACAGATTGAGAAATCTCTGGCAGGTCTTCCTGAAATTACATAGTTTTTATTAAAAAATAAAAAAATAACCGGGCTGGGCAGCATGAAGGAAAAAACAGTAAAAAACAATTTTCTTCTCTTTTTTCTATGGGTTGTCATGCTTTTCATTCTTTTTTTTGTTTCCACTTCAAATGGGCAGACTGTTACCACAGCAGTCTGCCCTTCTTTTCCCGAGCTTATCAGCAAGGGGGCGTGGGGGGTGGGAGATGACAGTGGTAAACTGATTACCGGCTGTAATCCTGATGTACCTTTGATTCCGGCTTCCATTGTCAAAATAGCCACTGCTCTTGCCGCCATGGAGATTATGGGTGCTGATTACCGTTTTAAAACGAGTTTTTTTCTTGATTATGAAAACAATCTTTATATTCGTGGTTATGGAGACCCGTTTCTTATCAGTGAAGAAGTAACCCTGATAAGCCGAAGGCTGATGGAACAGGGGGTAAAAGAGGTCAGAAACATTTTAATTGACGACTCCGCCTTTAACCTTGAATATCAGCCGCCCGGCCGGGGAAAAAGCGATAACCCCTATGATGCACCCATCGGGGCAACTTCGGTTAATTTTAATACGGTATCCATGTGGATTGACAGGGACAGGCAGGTTTTCTCCGGTACTCCCCAAACCCCTGATTTACCAATAATGGCAACCTTGGGGCATGGTTATCATCCCGGTAGATACCTGATAAATATCTGTCCCGGGGGGTGCAGGGAAGAAGAGAGGATTGTCCGTCTTGGCGGGGAGCTGTTTGCCGAGACCATGAGAAGAGAGGGTATTATTGTCTCCGGAACCTATGGTCGGATGGTTGTCCCGTCTTTTGCAAAACCATTGTATGTGCATTATAACACAAAGAATATGGAAGATGTTATCAGGGCAATGCTGAAATATTCAAATAATTTCATTGCCAACCTCGTCTATCTTACGGTCGGGGCCAAACACTTCGGTTATCCGGCGACATGGAGTAAGGCGGACAGGGCCGTACGGGAAATATTATCCGACAGGATTGGCGGGAAACAGTTTTTTTTGACCGGGATACATGAAGGGGCAGGGTTATCCCGTCGGAACAGGGTTACGGTCAGGGAAATGCTTGTGGTTCTGTCGGCATTTAAACCTTACTCTTATCTGTTAAAAAAGGAAAACAGGGTATTGCTTAAAACCGGTACCATGAAAGGCGTTTATAGTTATGCCGGATATCTTGATAACGGCAACCCCTTTGTTATTCTCCTTGTCCAGGAAAAAAATACCCGCCGCAATATTTTGAAAGAGCTGAACATGATGATCAGGTGAATCCTGAATTGAGCGATTTTCATTTGTGATATTTTGAAAAGTAAACCAATTCTGTATGATATCATGTTTCCATCGCCTCTTCCCGACATTAGCAACATTGCTGGACGGTGTTGTTGTTTTTTACTTCTATTTTTTTGCCGAAAGTTTTTTCCTGAAAATCCAAAATAGTCAATATTAACTGTTTGAGAATGGTTACAGGCATAAGGTCGTGCCGTTTTTTCGATTTAACAAGACAACAGGTGGAAAATATGGTAGCACATCAAGTTTTTAGTAGACATTATGGTGCAATTTAAAATCGTATTTGATTTGAAAACTGTAACTGATTGACTGCTTTTGCGAAAGATACTGTTAGGTTGTTTTTAATCTTATTATTGTTGGTTTTGGCTCTAACTACGGTCATTAAATAGATTAAAATTAAGATGTTGTTGCTTATTATTTTCATCTGTATGGAAAATTTATAGCCGTAGTGGTGTTTTGTTCTGATTCTCCGTTCCTGATTCCTGTTGTCTATAGATTGTAACCTGATGCTCGAAGTTAAAACCAAATCTTTATTTTTTTCAAACCGCTGTTTTAAAAAAAGTCATGGCCCGACGGCTGTGAAATAAGGGAGGATTTTATGGATATTGTATTGGTAATGCTATGGGAGTTTGTTCGCCAGTTACAATCACCGACACTGGCATTTCTAATCGCCGGTGCATGTCTCGCGGCGGTTAAGAGTAGACTTGCCATCCCCACGCCAATATATGATTTTGCCGTATTCATGCTCTTGATGAAAATTGGTTTGAATGCCGGTCTGGTTATCCGTGACACAAACATCATAGATATGATTGTGCCGGTAATTTTCTGTATAATTATAGGAATAGGGATTGTCCTTCTGGGTTCCTTAACCCTGGCTCGTTTACCTGGGATTAAAAAAGATGATGCCTTTGCCACATTAGGGTTGTTCGGGGCGGTAAGTGGTTCTGCTCTGGTTGCCTGTATGATCTTTTTGCAAGAAGAGGGGATTCCCTTTGAAGCCTGGGTACCGGCCCTTTATCCTTTTATGGATATCCCTGCTCTGATCACAGCCATTGTCCTGGCTCGCGTCTACAAACATAAAATAGTGGGTAATGATAAAAAAAGTACCCGCAAAGAAGCAAATATTAAGGAAATTATACAAGAATGTTTGACCAGTTCAGCACTTAGTGCCTTGATTGCCGGAATCCTGCTGGGTCTGCTGACAAATCCACAGACAGTCCTGGAGTCATTTTACGAGCCTCTTTTCAGAGGTTTTTTGTCAGTGGTCATGCTGGTGCTGGGTATGGAGGCTTATTTACGGTTCAAGGAGCTGGCCAAAGTGGCTCACTGGTACACTGTTTTTGCCATTTTAGCTCCTATTGGACATGGTTTTATTGGTTTTGGTTTTGGCTACATCGCTCATATGACAGTGGGGTTAAGTCCAGGAGGAGTTATATTGGTATCAATCCTTGCCGCGTCCAGTTCTGATGTTTCAGGTCCTCCTACTATCAGAGCAGCCATACCGAGTGCCAACCCGTCGGCTTATATAGGTTCTTCCACCGGTATTGGTACGGTAATATCCATTGGTGTCTGCATACCATTTTTCACTGCTTTTGGTAAATTTGTTTTTGCCTTGTAAATTAAACTGATGCATATTATAACAATATTTGATTATCCACAATAAATTGGGAAATTAAATTATTTTAATGTGTTATGCGGGTTTCCAGTTTCTTGTGGATTAAGGTCAATATCAAATATTTCAAAGAAACTGGAGTTGAATAATGGAGTTAGCCACCAAAAAGCGTCTCAGTGTAATTGTAGAAAATGCTTATCGGGATCAGATTGTAGATTTAATTAAAGAAGCAGGGGCAGGCGGGTTCACTATTTACAAAGGAATGGAAGGTACCGGGCATAGGGGTATCAGGGGAGATTCCGGCATGTTGGGGGAGTTTTACGCCAATATAGAAATCATCAGTATCACCGGCCCCGAAGTTGCTGAATTTGTTTTAGAAGGATTGAAAGAGTTTATGGATGACGGCATCCCGTTGATAGTACATATAACTGATGTTAATGTGCTGAATAGAGATTATTTTAAGTAATAAACATGGACCCTGGAAGTTCGCCATATTAACCATCGTTTAGAAAAGCAAAGCATGTCTTTTCCTTTGCATATTATGTCAAGCGGCACATGATGGAAGCATGGTACCCCCTGTTGTTTGCTGATGAAGACCAGCAATCCAAACAGACAGGGGACCCGGCAGCACGCAGTTTTCAATCATTGTTACGCAATCCGGGGACTGTTGTGCGAAACACTTGTCAAAAACAGGGGTCCACTTTATATCGTTATTCGGTAAAAAAAAGAGTTATCATCTCTCCCAGACCGCACCCGGTGAATTTTGCTGCACTACCCTTGTTTACTGCAATCTCAACATAACCGGCAGAGTCAATCAGGCCGATAAGTTTTCCCGGCTCCTGCTCCGCATAAGTGGTCGAAATCATGTTTACAACATGCTTGCCAACAAGTATTTCCTGAAAACTTGAAGGTTGAAAATCGCTTAAATCATTGGAGGTTATGTTTGTCCTTATATTACCAAATCCATCAATATAGATAATCTCTCCGACAATTTTGTCTTTACTGACTATCGGTTCAGATATTTCCAACTGTACACAGTCGGCAAAGTCTGTCTCCGTACCGACTTCAGCCAGTGCCATGCCGTTGATAAGAGCCACAGCTACAGGAGCCATGATATCTCTTCCATGGAAAGTATTACTTACTTCTGACGGGAAAAGGTTACTGTTCTCTACCCGGTAAACAGCTTTCAGGCCATTGCCCCTGCCCACCATGGTGAGCAGGCCGTTATCAGGGACAACAAACAGGTGCAGACCGTCAGTGGCAGCAATAATACCGCGCTGGCTGCCTACACCAGGGTCAACAATACCGAGATGAAGTGTTCCCGAAGGGAAATATTTATAACTTGCAGCAATGGTCATTGCCCCGGTGAAGATATCATGGGCAGGAATACAATGACTCAAGTCAACAATCCGGGTTTTTATATTCTTCTGGAGAATGGCACCCTTCATCTGGCCGACATAGGGGTCTGTAAGACCAAAATCAGTTGTCAATGTGATGATATTTACGATACTCATTATAAAATCATGGTTTAATTATAGATACGTTTTCAGATCTCGTAAATGAGGCCTGTGCTTTATATGCTTTATTTACCGGCCACCATCTTTAAATCTCTCGGCCAGTTCGGTAACAGCCATGGCATATCTGTTGGAATGGTTCCAGTGGGTGATTGCCTGAAAATTAGGATATCCGGCGACATAACGATATGAATGTTCACCGCCTGGGGGAAGTTCAAGGGAGACAATGGACAGGGGCCTGTTGCCTGGAGGGCGTGGAATATCAGGGTTTTGCATCTCCCTTACCACCTGCCAGTCAATCCTGCCTCTGCGACCTTTTAAATTGGCGGCGATCAGTTTTTGACTTTTAAGTTCATGGCCAAGTTCTATATAGACAGGTGCACCAAAAGTCCAGTGAAACTGTTTTAGATAATTGGCGATGGATGCCAGTACATCCGGGACAGAGTTCCAGACATCCCGCTTGTTGTCTCCATCAAAACTTACCGCATAGGCATTAAATGATGAGGGGATAAACTGGGTTTGACCAAAAGCACCGGCAAACGAACCCATCACAGAATGCGGGTCAATTCCGTTCTCCCGGCAAAGCATCAGAAAATGAATAAGTTGTTTGCGGAAAAAATTTGAGCGTCTCGGGTAGGCGTAAAAGAGTGTATTTAAAGTTCTCAGCACATGGAAAGCTCCCATATTTGCTCCATATCGTGACTCTATGGCCCAGATGGCGACAAGGATTTCCCGTTCCACTCCGAACTTCTCTTCAACCCTGTCGAGAAGATCTTTATGTAAGCGAAGTTGTTCCCTGCCTTTGGCTATATTTTTATCTGTGATAAAAAGTGGGTAATATTTATAATAAGGTTTAGCCTCCCACTGGGTATCCATTAAAACCAGAACCCGTCTGGAAATTTTCTGTCCTTTGAAAATGGACTGCAATTCCTTGTCAGTAAACTGATGTTTCTCTTTAAGTTCAGAAAAAAGAAGCTCGTATTTTTCATGGCTTAAATCTATGAGCTGTCCATCCTGAACCAGATCTGCCGCCTTTGGTTTTGCCGCATGAAGAGTCATCGGCAGGAGCAGAAATGCCCAGAAAACAGAAAATATGACAAGGAGGTTATATCTTTTTGAAAAAATATACAGAGAATTCATTATTTGTCCTCAGTTAAGAAGTATGGAAGAGCAGGAGTGGTCCATGGTTAATTATCATGAAAAAATTCTGGAAAAAGCATTAAAAAAATCCTGCAACTGTAATGCAGGTAACTGGTTAATTCCGGCAGCTCCACTTCGTCCGCCTCCGCCGGGAAACATCCGGCATAACTCATCAGCACCGTGCCGCCTGTCCATGGGGGCCCTGACGCTCACCCGCAGGCTGCCGTCGTCATTTTCAATGATTAGCCCATGGGCTGATCGGGGGTTCGCCCTAACCAGGGTATTGGCAAAGACACCTGCCACTCTTTGGGCCCATGGTTCTCCGGGGAGCTGATAAATATGGCCGGCCCTGCTTTCATGAACAGGAGAAAAAACATTGGCCTTGTCCATGTCATTTTGATATCCCTGACGCAGGGTATGAAGAGCGTCTGATTCTGCATAAAAATGAAGAGGATCTTCATACAGGTGAACCTGCCGGTAAAGTTCATCCGGCGGGAAGAACAGGTCTTCAAGCCTGGCACCGTAACCGTTATAGTTAAGAAGAATCCCTGTCTCCTGCAGTTTTGCCAGGGCATCGCTGTTCAAATTCAACGGGCGGGCTGAGAGTTTTGCAGTTTCATCAAGGTTGTCACCGAAGGCTCCAACCACTCCCCAGGCGAGGTATCTATTTTTAAGAAGTTTATTGATAATCAAAGAAGTACAGGTTCGGGGCGAAAGGTCAATATGGGCTTCTAACTGTGAAGATTCAGGAAGTTCACCGCTGAAATGGTGGTCAGCGTAGAATATCTGATTATCCTGGGCAAGCAGGTTTTTGAGAGACTCATTATTGGAATCCATGGATATATCAAGAACTGTAATTCGTGCTCCTTTGACTGTGGAAATTTTATCAAGAAGACGAATATCCCTTTTCGCCCCGGTAATCAAGCGGGCCTCAGGTCTGGGTATATGGAGCCGTAACTGATGAAGGGCTGATATACCGTCCGCATCCCCGTTAAAAACATCGTAAATCATCAAAACTTTAGTCCCTTCAGTTGAATTCCGGCAGATCAAAGCCAAAGGGAGTGTCGATATTTGCCAACCTGAAGGTGATCATAAATTTTCTGTCTCCCGGAGTATAATTTGTGGTAAAAGCCACCGACCAGCATTGTTGCAGATAAATCAGGCTGAAGTTATCCTCAATAGTTTTTTTATGTGAAAGCGAGCGTTCAGTATTATAAGAGGCCCGAAGAAAATTAAACAGGGAAACCGTAAATCCTGCTTTTATGGACTCTCTGCCCTGAACTGTTGAGTTATCATTACGTATGAAATAATCAAGTGATAACCTGTCCCCCCGTTGATTAGCATAAGAACTCTCGATACTCTGTTTGATGATTCCTTCGCCATAAACACCAATATCAGAGCGATAAATCAGACGAAGTTCTTTCAGCGGAAAAAATCCCGCCTGTATTTCAACCGG
This sequence comes from uncultured Desulfobulbaceae bacterium, assembly GCA_964534785.1. Lineage (GTDB taxonomy): Bacteria > Desulfobacterota > Desulfobulbia > Desulfobulbales > Desulfobulbaceae > DRLX01. The sequence goes on from CAZHPX010000002.1 coordinate 16,473, forward strand.
TGTCCAAGGTGTGTTTTTTTCTTCACTTCGCAAATCATAGCCCTGACTGATTTTCAGGTAGCCGTAATTCCGCCTGTATTCACTGCCGTCAAGATCACCGAAAACAGAAAAAAAATTATCCAGACCATAATGGATAATATTCTGTTCTCCGATACGGTCCACTCCGTCAAAAACAGGGAGATTGTCCTGGTTGACTTCATCAAGATATCTATAAGAAATATATGGCCTGAAAAGATGATTCAGTTCACGGATTTTGCCCATATTAATGCCGAAACCACGGCTCAGGCTGGTACCTGTTCTGCCTCCGAAATCAAAAAGAAAACGGTTTTCACTGTCCGAGGCAGACCATCTGCGATCACCATTGCCGTCGATGAGGTAACTGGTGTTACGAATTCCGCCGTCAACCGTGGTTTCAAGATAAGGGGTCAGGGGGAGACCGCTGCTGAGCCTTAAAGGTATGTCAAATCTTTGCCCTCTGGCTCCCTGTTCCCGCCAGAAATTGATGTAACTGGTGTCCCAGGAAAAATTAACTCCGGTATCATAGACTGGAACAATGCCGGTATAATTAATTGCCGGCAGGTTCCAGAAAGGATCGTTTTGGTTTTTTGCTTCACGCAGATCATTGATTGCTGTCAGATTAACCTGCAGGGCAGAGCCGTCACTCAAGGGACGAAGTATATTCAGGGTACTGGCTCTTGCCAGTTCGCTTTTATTCTGGAACCCACGGCCAAAGATATTAAGAAATCGTTTATGACTGGTTAAAAAACCGGTGTAACCACTGTTAAATTCCGTAAGATAGTCAAGGTCAGAGGCGATATCAATGTCCAGCCTGGCCTGCCACAGACCAAATTCATGATCGCTCTTGCCCCGCAGCCAGTAACGATTCTGATTGTCATGAGTATAACCGCCATCTTTAAAATAAGAGGCATTACCCGGATCATTGCGATCGCTTAACTGATCATCAAGATAGTTGGCCATGAAAAACCCCATGGTACTGGGAGAGGTGGTATAACGGTACTCCATACCGGCCATAAGGCCCCGTTCACTCATGTATTGGGGATAGAGAGTCATATCGCTGGACGGAGAAAGATTGATAAAAAAAGGTGTGGTCAAGTCAAAACCGTCCCGATCCGAATAGGCGTAAGCAGGAAACAAAAAACCGGTTTGCCGGGTTCTTTTTACCGGCAAAATCATAACTGGTGTATAAAAAACCGGTACATTCTTAATCCTGAAGGTGGCATGTTTGAGAAAGGCGTAACCGCCATCGGTGATTTCAGTCTCAGCCGCGGCAAAACTCCATGGCGGAGTTTCCCCTTCCCTGACTTTACAGGTAATTATCCAGCCGTCTTCAATGCGGTAGGTCATCTCACCTGTTTTTTCAATAACCCGTCCTTCAAGGTGGATATCCTTATATGAACGAATAATGGTGGCATTGGTAAATGAGCCGGTTACCCTGTTCAGATCCACAGTCCCCCACTCAGCAGTGAGCTGATCAGGGCCAATATCAAGCAGCAGGTTTCCCCTTGCCTTGATGGTGGCAAGATCAACATCATAGACAATCCAGTCTGCCTGAATGGTTGTCAATATCTTTTTTTCTGTAACAAGTTCCGGCTCCGGCTCATGTTTTTTATCTGCCGCAACAATATATTTACCAAGCAGATCTGCCCAGTTTTGTTTTTGAGGAGCAGGTTTTCTTTTAGTCACGACTTCTATTTTTCTCAGGATAACATTGCCTTCGGCAACCACCATGGCAGGATTTTCATAACGGGTAATTTTATCGGCGGTAATCTCCCACTCCTCGGCCTGAATCGTTTCAGCCCAGGATGTGGACGGGAAAAAAGAGTAAAAAAGAAAACAAAAAAGAATAATAATCGGGGCGGATATGTTGTTATGTTGCACCTCGATCTGCTCCTCTATTAATTTAAAGCCTGGATACGGTAATTTTATTTTGCAGTTTATTGTTGCTTTAACCTGCTCAACATTTCAATAAAAAAAGCAATTACAGGTGGTTATCTTCTTCGTTCTGCAGATGGATGAAACATTTGATTCAGGCGAAGATAATTTTCTGATAATCAGCATGGACTTTTTAGAAAAAATGTACGCTTCACAAAGAGTTGTGTCAAGCAAAAAGGAAACGAATAAGACTTGCCCGACAGCGTAAATTAGTTTAGATAATAACAGATGTTTCCTGTATTCACTTAAATTGAAGCGTTCGATACTCATGTGCAAAAAACTACAGGGCACCTTGCAAGGTTGCCTTTTTCGCCGATAACAGCGTCACTGGCGAATCCGGCACCCTGTAAATTGCAAATAATAAGCCTCTGGTTACTCCTCCCGGCGTTCTCTGTATGACAATATTGCATTTTACATACTATTTCCAATGAAATATATCTTTGGCCCTGTTAATTCCAGACGACTTGGAAGGTCACTGGGAATAGATCTTTTTTCTCAAAAAGTATGCAATCTGAATTGTATTTACTGTGAGGCAGGCCCTACGGAGTTGTTAACCTGCGGTCGGGACGAATATGTTGAAACAGAGAAAATTATTGGAGAAATTGACCAGTATTTTTCCGATTCGGACAGGCTTGATGAAATTGATGTGGTCACGATCACCGCTTGCGGTGAGCCTACTCTCCATGCTGGTTTTGGTAAAATTATTACCCATCTCAAAGATAAAACAGGAAAACCAATAGCTGTTTTGACCAATGGAACAACTTTGTCAGACGACCGGATTCGTAAAGAGCTGGCCCTTGCCGATGTGGTTATTCCATCGCTGGATTCCGGTCGGGAAAAGAGCTTTCGGAAAATTGACCGACCGGCCACCTGTCTTGATTTTGATAAAATCATCAAAGGTTTGATTACCTTTTCCCATGAATATCATGGCAAACTATGGCTTGAGATTCTTTTTACCAAAGGTATTAATGATTCAGATGAGGACCTGGTCGAATTACAGAAGATCATTAAACAGATGCGTGTGGACAGGATTCAGTTGAACACCGTTGCCCGTCCCCCTCTGGAATCATTTGCCCGACCGGTATTACAATCACAGATGCATGAAATAGCGGATTATTTCAAAAAGCATAACCCGCAGGTAACCATTGATATGCTTGCGTATGATGCTCCTTCTGAAGATACGGGTGGCATGGCAACTCAGAAAATGTCATCTGCAGATTTAATTGCTGAAATAGTTCAAATGTTAAAAAGACGGCCTTGTACAGCCGCCGATATAAATAAGATCTTCCATTGCGGAGGTCCGGAAAAAGTGGAGCGATACCTTGACCCGCTGGTTAATTCAGGGAAAATACATGCCAGCATCCATGACGGCAGAACATACTACCTTCTGTAATCCGGTACTCACCTATTCTTTAAAGCTAAGGAAGGGGAATTAAACAACTTGGGTATATGATGCCGTAATTTGCTTGTCTTTCGTATTTAAGGGCAGGTTATATGTCTAAGTTGGTGCGTGCCGGAAAAAAGCGGGCATGGTATCTCAATGTTTGAGGTGGATTATGAAAGTGGAGCAAAAGAACATACTCATATTACGCCTTGAAATAAATAATTCATCAGGAAAACAAGTATGACCGAAGACAAAGATTCAAAAGACTCAAAAGAAGAGAAAAAAAGTGGCAGCAAGGCAACCACCGGAGCATGGTGGAAGAGCGTCCCCAGCTTGTTCTCAAAAAAGGAAAAAGATAAAACCAAAGAGAAAAGGACAAGTCAGGATGGGGTGGGTGAGGCTGCAGCAAAACAGAAAAAGCAGCCGGATCCGGTAAAAGAAAAAGTACCTGCCAGTCCTTTGGGGGGAAAAGAGTCTTCCGAAAACACGCCAGCTTCCATAAAGAGTGAAGCTGTTGAACAGGAAAAGGTCAAGGATAAGCCTGCCGGAGATAAACCGGTATCCGGGCAACAGAAAAATAACCCGAAGAGGAAAAGTCCAGGAAGCAGGACAGCCGTCGATGATAACAAAAGCAAAAACAAAAATAAAAACAAAAATTCTGAACCGACAGCTCCTGTGAAACAACCTGTCTATATGCAGGAAAAGAAAGGGGTGACAAAACTGCTTATCAACACCGAGGAATCAGAGGAGTGCAGAATAGCCCTTGTCGATAACGGTCGGCTTGATTCCTACCATGTAACCACGGTGGTCAGGGAACGAACCAAAAATAATATTTACAAGGGAAAGATTGTTGCTGTTGAGGCCAACCTTCAGGCCGCATTTGTTGAGACAGGTACAGAGCGAAACGGGTTTCTCCCTTTTGCTGAAATTCATCCCGAATATTATCGTGAAGACATCAGCGAGGAAGACAGAAAACTTGTCAGTCAATGCCAGTGGAGAAAACTTAAAATTGAAAATGTCATCTGTAAGGGGCAGGAGGTACTGGTTCAGGTGGTCAAGGAGGTAACCGGTAACAAAGGTGCCAATATGACAACCTACCTTTCATTGCCGGGCAGATGTCTGGTCTTGATGCCCGGCAGTGAAAGTGCCGGTATATCGAGGAAGATTGTTGGCGAGGAACGTCGTTCTTCTCTCAGGGAAATCATGAGTGGTTTTTCCATTCCCGAAGGGGTGGGTTATATTATCCGTACGGCCAGTGCCGATATCACCAAGACTGCTCTTCAGGAAGATCTTCGGTTTCTGGTTCGGCTCTGGAAAGATATCCGAAAACGGGGTCAGACCATGGCTGCACCTGCCCTGATTTATGAGGATCAGGATACGGTGGTTCGTTTTCTTCGAGATCATTTTGTGGCAGAGATTGATGAAATACAGGTGGATACCGAAGAGTCATTTGCCCAGGTTAAACATTTTGTTGAGTTGCTGCCTGCCAGGCAGAAAAAGGTTCGGGTAAAGATGCACATGGGGGCAAAACCCATCTTTAACCAGTATAATATTGAAG
>CAZHPX010000003.1:0-21047 GCA_964534785.1 uncultured Desulfobulbaceae bacterium
ATGGAAAAATTGCTCTTTGAGCTGCAGAATCGTTTTGATCCTGCCATGAACGGGAAAGAATACTGAGATGTTTTATCTTCTTCTCTTTCCGCTTCATACTGAGTTAAGCTGGCTCAATGTCTTTCAGTATATAACCTTTCGTGCCATTGGTGCGGCCATAACTTCTTTTATTATTCTCTGTGTTGTCGGCCCTTACCTGATTCGCTGGCTCAAACAAAAACAGATTGGTCAGGTGGTCAGGGATGACGGACCAAAGACCCATTTATGCAAGCAGGGCGTGCCAACCATGGGCGGGGTTTTGATTCTTGCTGCCATGATAATTTCCACCCTGTTGTGGACTGATCTCACAAATGGCCTGGTCTGGCTGCTGATGGGGGTTTGTCTTTTTTTTGGCGTGATTGGTGCTTTTGATGACTGGCAGAAGATAGCAAAAGGTAATTCAAATGGGTTGTCGGTAAGGGGAAAGTTGATCCTTCAACTGCTTGGCGGTTCCATGGTCGGGTTATACCTTATTCTTCATCCCCAGTATGATGGTATTCTGGCGGTCCCTTTTTTTAAAGACGTACTTCCTGATCTTGGCTGGTGGTATATCCCTTTTGCCATGGTGGTGATTGTCGGAGCCTCAAATGCGGTGAATCTGACCGATGGACTTGACGGGCTGGTGGCCGGGCCGGTACTGATTTCCAGTGCGGTGTACCTGGTATTTTCCTATGCGGCCGGTCACGCGATCATTGCCAGTTATCTGCAGATACCTTTTGTCCCCGGAGCCGGGGAGGTGGCTGTGTTTTGTGCAACCATGATTGGTGCCTGCCTTGGGTTTTTATGGTTTAACGCCTATCCTGCCCAGATATTCATGGGAGATGTGGGGGCATTGTCCCTGGGCGGTACCCTCGGGGCAGTGGCAATTATTACCAAGCAGGAGCTTCTTCTTGTCATTGTTGGCGGTGTCTTTGTGATGGAGGCGATTTCGGTGATGATTCAGGTGGGTTATTTCAAGATGAGCGGCGGCAAAAGGGTATTTCTCATGGCCCCGATTCATCATCATTTTGAGAAAAAAGGCTGGGCTGAACCGAAGGTGGTCATGCGTTTCTGGATTATTTCTATTATTTTAGGGCTGTTGGCTCTTGCCACCCTGAAACTTCGTTAGAGAAAAAAATGTTCGGCTATCACCCCATTTTCGCCCGATTATCCTCACCCGCATCCGGCACTCACTCACCGGCTATTGGAAGAACAGGGTTGAATGGACTGGTGAGTGCCGGATAAGAAAGTGTAGGTTTTAACTGATTTCGCACCAACCCGAATATTTACGAGGAAGAGATGAAACTGACCGGTAAGAGAGTTGTCCTTTTTGGTCTTGGAGTATCTGGAATGGCTACCCTTAGATTTCTTCTGATGAGGGGGGCTGCGGTTGCGGTTTCAGAGAGACGCAGTTTTGCAGAGTTAAGCGGGAAGGAGCAGGAAGCTGTAGGTTCTCTTGATCTGGAAACAGGAGGGCATAGCATTGGTTTTGCCGGTACGGCTGATATTATTGTTGTTTCACCCGGCGTTCCTCTTGATCTTGAGGTCCTTAAGGAGGCACGAACCAGGGGGATTCCGGTTGTTGGCGAGCTGGCTCTTGCTGCCGGTGAATTTAAAACGCCGGTGATCGGTATAACCGGTACAAATGGCAAGACCACGGTGACAGAGCTGATCGGCAGCTTGTTAAGGTCTGCAGGTTTTAATCCTTTTGTCGGCGGCAATATCGGCACTCCACTATTATCTGCATTAATGGAGCCGGAACAATATGACATCATGGTTCTGGAGCTGTCCAGTTTTCAGTTGGACATCGGTGGCTCATTCCGACCGGATATAGGGTTGCTGCTTAATTTTTCTCCTGATCATCTTGACCGGCATGGGAGTATGGAGGCATATATCCGGGCAAAATGGAAATTATTTACCAATCAGAAGGGTACGGATACCGCTATTCTTGGCGGAGATGATCTTTTGATTATGGAAAATATGGAGAAACTGCAGCTTCCCGCCGGGAGAAAATTGTTTTTTGGCCATGGGGAGGCTGTTCAGGCAAAGATAGCTGGCTCAACGGTTATTCTTGATTCTTTCGGGGATAAAGAGAGGTTTGAGCTTGGAAAAACCGTTCTTAACTCCAGGGTAAACCTGCTTAATACTGCTGCGGCTATCTTGGCAGCGACCGTGGCAGGGGCTTCTTTTGCAGGGATCAGGGCTGGGCTTGCCTCTTTTGTTCTGCCCCCGCACCGGATGACCCTGATTATTGAGACAGGCGGGGTCAGGTTTATTAATGATTCCAAGGCGACAAATGTCGGGGCCATGACGGCAGCTATTGGCAGCCTTGAAGGCAGGGAAAACATTCTCATTGCCGGTGGACGGGATAAAGACGGTGATTTTGAAGGGGCTAAGGTGCTGATTGCTGAAAAAGTCAGCCATATGCTCTGTCTTGGTGAGGCCGCTGATATGCTTACCTGTGTTTTTGCGGCAGTGGTTAAGGTGGAAAAGGTTAGAGATATGGAGAGGGCGGTTGCCAGGGCTGTGTCGCTGGCTGAGCCGGGCAGTACGGTTATTCTCTCTCCGGGCTGCGCAAGTTTTGATATGTTTTCAGGGTATGCCCGGCGGGGCGAAGTGTTTACCGAACTTGTGATACAGTTGTCAGAAGACAGAAGGCCGAAGACAGAAGGCAGAGGTTAGGGACCGGGAGGACAAAGATCTGGTTACTATGTCTTCTGATACACAGGGCATGTTGGATGTTGGAGGGAAAGATGACAAAGATATGTTGTGTCTGCAGGCGGGTTGAGCATGGGTTGCACTGGCTGGAGGGGTATGAATTTACGTCGGAAGAGCGAATTTCCCATGGTTATTGTCCGCTCTGTTTTGATGTTATCATGGCTGAGCTGATGGAGATTAAAATCAGGAGACGGGCATCGGTATCAGAAGACAGAAGCCAGAAGCCCGAAGGTAGGACACAGGGGATAGATTCTATGTTTAAGGATAGATGTGATTTGGCTGGGTTGTTGTAAAAATGCGAATGATAACAACTGGCGGCGGTACCGGCGGTCATCTCTTTCCAGCGGTTGCTGTTGCCCAGGGCATACAGGGTCGTATTGCTGAGAGTGAGATTCTTTTTATAGGCACTAACCGGTATCTTGATAACAGTACTCTGGCTGGATTGGGCTTTACCCGGCAGTCACTTGATTTTTCAGGGGTTAAAGGATTGGGTGTCTCTGGTTTGCTGCGGGCTGGATTGCGTTTGTTTCCGGCCATGTTTAAAGCGGTAAGGATATTGCAATTATTTCGACCAGACCTTGTTTTCAGTGTAGGTGGTTATGTGACTGTGCCGGTTGTGCTTGCGGCCAGGATTTTGCGGATTCCGGTATGTATCCATGAACAGAATTCTGTACCCGGTCTTGCCAATCGTTTGACCGGAAAATTTGCTGATAAGGTTTGTATATCCCTGGAGTGTCTGCCGCCTTTTCCGGTGCGAAAAACCATTCTGACCGGAAATCCGGTTCGGGAAGATATTATCCTGGCTGGCGTTATCAGGGGACAGGTGACAGGTGACAGGGGACAGGGGGGAGTCGGTCGGGATGATAATACTGTAACTCTGCTGGTGCTGGGTGGCTCTCAGGGGGCACATGGTTTAAACGAGTTGATGGTTGATGCGGCACCTTTACTTTCCCGGCGGGAGAGGTTGACGATTATCCATCAGAGCGGGCCCAAAGATGAAGAGGTAGTTTGTCAAGGTTATGAAAAATATGGTATCCAGGCGGAAGTGTCAGCTTTTTTTACTGATATGGCTGAAATTTACAGCCGGGCGGATCTGGTGATTTCCAGGGCCGGTGCCACCACCCTTGCTGAACTTGCGGTTATGGGTCTGCCGGCACTGCTTATTCCTTTTCCATTTGCAGCCGATGACCACCAGACAAAAAACGGGCGTTCGTATGTGGAAAACGGTGGTGCTGTAATGTTTGCCGAAAATGGTCTGGGAGCGAAGGAACTGGCGGAAGAGATCAACAACCTGCTTGCCGCACCGGATAAGATGATCGATATGGGCAGACAAATGAAAAAAATGGGCAACCCGGATGCCACTGAAAAAATAATTACCATTTGCCATGAGTTGGCAGGATACAGGTTATAGGTTATTAAGGTAAGTTTCCCGCCTTCGGCGGATGAGTTTAAATTTGATCTCTGCAACCTATAACCTATAACCTGTCCTCTGATAAATGTACAATAAAACAAAAAAAATACATTTTGTCGGCATCGGTGGCATAGGTATGTCCGGAATCGCCGAGTTACTGATTAATCTCGGTTACCAGGTCAGTGGTTCGGATATGCGTGAATCAGAGATTACCCGTAACCTTGTTGCTCTTGGGGGGGTAATTCATATCGGTCATGGTAGAGAATTGGTGGATGGAGTTGATGTGGTGGTTACTTCGTCTGCCATAGGGGCGGACAATCCTGAGGTAATTGCAGCCCTTGATGCCCATATTCCGGTGATTCAGCGGGCCGAGATGCTGGCTGAGCTGATGCGCCTGACCCGTTATGGGATTGCGGTTGCCGGCAGTCATGGCAAGACCTCAACCACTTCTCTGGTGGCGGCTGTTCTTGCCGAAGCAGGTATTGACCCGACCGTGGTGGTCGGCGGTAAGGTGGACAGCCTTGGCGGTAATGCCAAACTTGGTTGTGGCGATTTTCTGGTGGCAGAAGCGGATGAGAGTGACGGCTCTTTTTTGAAATTGTCTCCGGTGATCGAGGTGGTCACCAATATTGATCTGGAACATCTTGAATATTATCGTGATTTGGATCATATAAAGGAGGTTTTTTGTAAGTTTATTGATATCCTTCCCTTTTACGGGGTGGCGATCCTTTGTCTCGATGATGACAATATAGTCAGTATCCTGCCGGATATTCAGCGGCGGATTATCACCTATGGTCTGAGTGAACAGGCTGATCTTTATGCCGCCGGATTGAAACGGGAAAATTCCCGGACATCTTTCACAGTCTTTTTTCGGGGCAGGGAGCTCGGGGTAATTCGGATTAATACCCCCGGCAGGCATACGGTTTATAATACTCTTGCGGCCATCGGGGTTGCCCTTGAGCTGGATATTGATTTTACGGTTATTGCCCGGGCCTTGGCAAAATTCGATGGTGTTCAGCGGCGGTTGCAGGTGAAAGGCGAGGTAGACGGGATTATGGTGATTGATGATTATGGTCATCATCCCACGGAAATAAGGGCGACCCTTGATGCGGTACGGGAAGGCTGGCCGGGCCGGCGGCTGGTCACAGTATTTCAACCCCATCGTTATTCCAGGACAAAGGCATTATTTGCTGAATTTCAGACAGCCTTTCATCGAGCCGATATTCTTTATTTGACTGATATCTATGCTGCCGGTGAAGAGTCTCTTGCCGGGGTGTCCAGTGAACGGCTGGCAGCAGAGATCAGGCGGCATGGTCAACGCAATGTGTTTTTTGTTGGTTTGCTTGATGATCTGCCGGCTGAAATTCAGCCGGTTCTTAAAGCGGGGGATATAGTGTTGACCCTTGGGGCCGGTAATATTGTCAGGGTCGGGGAGAGGCTGCTGGAATCAGGTTACAGGTTACAGGAAAGCATAGGGGACTGAATTTTTTGCGAATCTATTATTTTTTTTGTTTTAATGTTTGACAAAAAACAGCAAAACAATCTGATCGAAATATGCGGTGATCATATCAGGTTTGGAGTGGATATGGCCGGTTATTCAACATTTAGTGCCGGCGGCATGGCGGCGGCACTGGCAGATGTTGAAGAGATAAAAGAACTTGCCGGTCTCCTGCAGTTTTGCCGGATCAGAGCAATAGACTGGCGGGTTATCGGCAGAGGTTCCAATATCCTTGTTTCTGCTGAAGGCTACAGGGGAGTGATTATCCGCTTGCGGGGTGAGTTTTATAAAATAGAAAGAGATAATGGTGATATAAAAAAAATAACGGTGGGCGGCGGTTGTTCGCTGGTGGAAGTTTTATCCTGGTGCCGCCGGGAGGGGTTGGGCGGGCTTGAGTTTTTGTCCGGGATTCCGGGGAGTGCGGGCGGGGCCTTGCGGATGAATGCGGGTGCCTTTGGTCACGAGTTTGGGGAAAGGGTGGATTCGGTTTCCCTGATCCTGCCGGGTTGCGGAGTCGTTAAAAAACAGGCGGGGGAATTTTCGGTGGGTTATCGGAGTCTGTCTGTGGACGGTTTTGATATGAAAAAGGCAGTTGTTGTCTCAGTCAGCTTATGCCTTTACAGGGAGGAACCTGGTACCATCGGTTCTGCAATGGGGAAATATCGTAAATTACGCCGGGAAAAACAGCCGCAGGCTGTGGCTTCGGCGGGATCGTTTTTTAAAAATCCGCAGGGAGATTATGCGGGACGGTTGATTGAGCTGGTTGGCCTGAAAAATTTCCGGGTTGGCGGTGCCATGGTTTCTCCGGTGCACGCCAATTTCATAGTTAATGTGGACGGCAGGGCAACTGCGGCAGATATACTCGAGCTTTCAACCATTGTTCAAAAGAAAGTAGAGGCGGGAACAGGTATTTTCCTTGAGCCGGAAGTCCATATATTATAGGATGAAAAATTGTTGTTATTGGTGAGTTAATGTCGCTGTATTCTCCAAAAAAAATAAACAGCCTAAAAAACAGAAAAACCGGGGGAGGAAATAGAATTTTCCGGTACTGGAAAGATCGTTTTTTTTCCCGGACGAAATTACAAAAGACAACCATTGGTTCATCCGGCAGGCAGAGGGCGGGATATTTTATCAGGAGCGGTTTGCTGTTGTCATTACTTATCCTGCTTGTTGCCGGGGGCGGCTGGTTTTCCTATTGTCTGCTTGTCGGTTCGGATATCTTTCGTTTGACAGCCGTAACCGTTGTCGGTAACAGCACGTTTACTGATAATGATATCATAAAGAAAAGTGGTCTTGTCCATGGCGTCTGCCTGCTTCAATTTGATGTAAATGCGGCGGAAACCAGGATAGCTGAGCTGGACTGGGTGGCCGGGGTTGATTTTGTTATCTCCTGGCCGTCCCGGGTGGTTATCAATATCCGGGAATATAAACCGTTTGCATTAATCAACTTAAGAGACAAGGAGGGTAGTCAACTCCATTATGTGGATTATCAAGGCAATGTTTTTATCAGGGTTGATGCCGGTTATGAGCTTGATTTTCCGGTTATTTCAGGGGAGATTGACAAATCTGTGACTGTGGGGAACAGGATACGGGAAGATAGTCCCGGCCACAGAGCATTAAAGCTGCTTCGCCTTACTGCCCGTGGGAATGCAATTTTGCCCGGGCGGGCTGTTTCCGAGGTGTCTGTTGATTCTGAGCGGGGGCTGATTCTTTTTCTTGTTGAGCATCCCTTCCCCATATACATGGGACATGACAATATTCGTACCCAGTACTTTAGACTGATTAAAATTCTCGCCAAGTTATATAGAGAAAATACCATTAATACTGTTAAAGAAATCCGTATGAATTATCAGCAATCCAAAGCTCTGGTCGCCATGCTTGGCCCAGTCAGGTAGGTGTAATGGAAGAAGACGAAAAACAGGAACATGGCGAGCTGGTGGCCGGGCTTGATATAGGTACGACTAAGGTTTGTGTGGTTATCGGGGAGGCCTTTGCCGACCAGGTGGATATCATTGGGGTGGGGACGGCAGCCTCTTCAGGAATGAAGAAGGGGGTCGTGGTTAATATTGAGGCGACGGTCAGGGCCATCAGGAAGGCAGTGGATGCGGCTTCTGATATGGCAGGTTGCGATATAGAAACAGTGTTTGTCGGGATTGCGGGCGATCATATCAAGGGGTTTAATTCTCCGGGTATTCTTGCCATAAATAATCAGGAGATCAGGGAAAAACATATTAATGCGGTTATTCAAGCTGCCCAGACCGTGAAAATTTCAGATAATCAGCAGATTATCCATGTCCTGCCCCAGGAATACATGGTGGATGACCATACCGGTATTCAAAACCCGCTGGGCATGAGCGGGGTGCGGTTAGTGACCAATGTCCATATTGTTACTGCTGATAATACTTCTCTTCATAACCTGATGGCAAGTTGTAACCGGGCTGGGTTGTCCGTGGCTGAAATTGTTCTGGAATCTGTGGCCTCTTCCGCCACGGTACTCAGCAGGGATGAACTGGAACTTGGGGTTGCCCTGCTTGATATAGGCGGCGGTACCACCGATCTTGCCGTGTTCTGTAACGGTTCAATCAAGCATACCTGGGAGTTGGCCCTTGGCGGTAATAATCTGACCAATGATATTTCCGTTGGTCTGCGAACTCCGCTTCAGGAAGCCGAAGAGCTTAAATATCTGTACGGGGGAGCCCTTTCTTCAATGATTAAGGATAATTTGATTATTGAAGTCCCCACCGTGGGAGAGCGTAAAGCACGCAAGGTCTCCCAGCGGGTTATGGCTGAAATTCTTGAGGCGAGGATGGAGGAAATACTCCAGATGGTCAATAAAAATATTTATTCGTCCGGCTATCGTAATCGGATTAATGCCGGGATGGTACTCACCGGCGGGACTGCTCTGCTTGCCAATATTGTTGATATGGCTGAACAGGTTTTTGATATGCCGGTCAGGATGGCTTATCCCCAGGGGATTGGCGGCAGGGTGGAAGATGTCCGTTCTCCCCGTTGTACAACTGCAGTGGGGCTGGTTATTTATGGCAGTCAGGCTGCACGAAGAGGGGCGATGCAGGAAAGCGGTGGTTTTTTCAGTCGCCTGTTGAACAGATTTAAGGGTATCTTGAAAAAATAGAATTGCGATGTCTCGTTCCTCACTTATCGGAGGATAATTTTTTGAGCATAACGCAGAAGTTGGGCGAGTGTAAGCGAGCCTGCGAGACTCCGAAAGGCAATTTTGCAAGGTGGCCTTAAGAATATAGTCTGAATTTTACAGGTAACCGTTCACAGTTATCAGTTTACAGTTGACAGTTAAATCATTAAAAAAGTTAAAAACCGTGAACGGCTGCTATGGTATGCCGGTTCAAGCCGGTTGGGGATGGATCGTTAACTTTGGAAATCGGGGAAAATTATGTCGTTTAGAGTCGCTGAAGAGGAAACTGTTGCAGCCATAAAGGTAATTGGTGTGGGCGGTGGCGGCGGTAATGCCATCAATACCATGGTCTTGAATCGATTGGGTGGGGTCGAATTCATTGTTGCCAACACCGATATGCAGGCTCTTGAGAAGTCCCGTGCCGATGTCAGGGTTCAGCTTGGGCCGGGTATTGCCAAAGGGATGGGGGCCGGAGCTGAACCTGATGTGGGCCGGGAGTCTGCTCAGGAGAGTTACGATGAAATCAAAAATGTCCTTAAAGGGGCGGACATGGTGTTTATCACCGCCGGACTTGGCGGCGGCACCGGCACCGGTGCGGCTCCGGTTGTTGCCAAGCTCAGTAAGGAATCGGGGGCTTTAACTGTGGCAGTTGTCACCAAGCCCTTTTATTTTGAGGCAAAAAAGAGAATGCATAATGCTGAGGAAGGCTGGGAAAAGCTCAAGGAATATGCAGACACCATTATCACCGTTCCCAACGATCGTTTGCTCTCTCTGATGAATAAAAACTCCACCCTGGTTGACATGATGCAGATGGTGGATAATGTTCTTCTTCAGGCGGTTAAGGGAATAACCGATCTGATCAACCTGCCCGGACATATTAATGTGGATTTTGCCGATCTTCGCACAGTGATGAAAGAGGTCGGTCCGGCGATCATGGGAACCGGTGCTGCTGTTGGTGAAAATCGTGCTGTTGAGGCGGCAAAACGGGCCATTGATAACCAGTTGATTGAGGATGTCGGGATTGATGGGGCCCGGGGGGTGCTGGTGAATATCTCTGCTACCCAGGAGACCCTTACCCTGGCGGAATTTATGGCGGCCTCGGCTCTTATCCAGGAGAAGGCCCATGATGATGCCAATGTTATTATCGGGGCTTTGTTTGATGAAAACTGTGGTGAGGAATTACAGGTGACCGTTATTGCCACCGGCATTGAATCCATTGATGAGTCTGAAACTATTTCTCAGCTTGGGCTTGTCAAGCCCCAGGAGACTGAGGGGAAAGTCGCTGCTCAGGTTTTTCCCGGTCTGCTTAAAGAGGTAGAGCGGGGGGATAAATCTCAGGTTTCCGCTGCCAAACCAAACAAGCCTTTGAGTGGTCTTTCCAAACTTCCTTTCCCGGTTTTTGATGAACACGAGGACAGTGATTATGATGAACCGGCTTATCTGCGTAAAAAGGCAAACTGATTATCAGTTTTATGTTGCAAGTTTCGAGTTACAAGCTGTGAGCTGCAGACTGCGAGCTGTGAGTTGCAGGATGGCAGGCTTGGAACCTGACTTGAAGCTTGCAGATGTTGGAATGTAGCTTGTCACAGGATTGGTAACGATGTGTTTTCGCTTGACCCGGCATTGTAAGTTGGCACAGGTGTCCAGGATTTATGCGGTCGTATCTGACTGCTATAGCCCCTCTATGCGGGCAGGTGCGACCGTACAAAGATGGGGTGCCTGTGACGACTTACATTGAAACTTGTAACTGAAACCGGAACGGTTCGCAAGAAGTGGAGTAACCGGTTACCGGTAGCCCTTATTTATCCCAATACCTATCCCCTTGCTGTTTCCAATCTGGGATTTCAGCTGGTTTACAGTCTGCTTAATGAGCATGATTATATCGTCTGTGAACGGGTTGTTTATCCTGAGCAGAAACAGTTGCTTCGTTCTCAACAGTTGCTTCGTTCTCTTGAGTCTAACCGGCCTTTGCGGGATTTCCCGATTATCTGTATTTCTGTCAGTTTTGAACATGATTTTCCCCGGCTTGCGGCAATGCTGGCAGCCGGAGGTATAGCCCCAATGGCTGAAGACCGGGATGATATAATCTCTCCAGGCTCTCCCCTTGTTATTATCGGGGGTGCCGCCATATTCATGAATCCTGAACCAGTAGCTCCTTTTGCAGACTGCATGATAATAGGTGAGGCAGAACCGGTTTTTCCGGCTCTGTTTGCCAGGTTAAAAGATATTGCCGGTGGTGGAGTCGGGCGGGAAAAACTTCTCGCCACCCTTGCCGCCCAGACTCGTGGCTGCTATGTTCCATCTCTGTACTCTATGAAATATTCTCAAGATGGGCAGCTTGAAAAAATAATTCCCACGGCTGATGCACCGGCACGGGTTAAGAAAGTGGTTATGGCGGAGGCTGAAGTCGCCGGTCATTCCATGCAGTTATCTTCTCTTGCTGAACTTGGCATGTACATGGTTGAGCTGGGGCGGGGGTGCAGCCGTGGTTGTCGTTTCTGTGCGGCTGGGTTTATCTACCGACCGCCAAGGCTCTGGTCGGCGGAGGCTATTATTGCCGCCATTGACAAGAGGCCTGCCGGGGTGAATCGGATTGGTCTTCTCGGCATGGAAATGGCAGATGAAGACTCGCTGAACAGGATTTCGGTTAAACTGCAGGAAGAAAAATGTTCACTGTCTTTTTCCTCCCTGCGTGCTGATCGAATCTCGCCTCAACTGCTTGCCCTGCTGGCATCGTCTGGATTAAAATCGGTGGCCATTGCCCCTGATGGTTCTTCGGAGCGATTAAGAAGGGTTATCAATAAAAATCTCTCCGAAGATGTGCTGATTGACGCTGTGGCGAGACTGGTAGCTGCCGGTATTCTCCATCTGAAACTTTATGTGATGATCGGGCTGCCCACCGAAACAGAGGCCGATCTTGATGAGCTGGTGGCGATGCTTATGCGGATGCGGGCCGCGATTTTACCCATAGCGAGGAAGCAGAAGAAGATGGCGGATATAATGCTTTCGGTGAATTCATTTGTACCAAAGCCATGGACACCGTTTCAGTATGTCTCTTTCGGTGATCTTGCTCCGGAAAAAGCTAAACAGAAAAGGGACACCAGGCAGGCAATACTGTCATTAAAGAGGAAAATAAGGTATCTTCGTAAAAAGCTTAAAACCGTTGCCAACATTCAGATCAAGGCTGACCGGCCGGAACGGGTTCTGGAACAGGCGGTTTTCTCCCGTGGTGACCGTCGTCTTGCCGGGGTGATTCTCGACATGGGGACAGGCCGGTACTCATTTAGACAGGCAATGAAGGTACATGGGCGAAGTAGCTGGGAGTATGCTGTCAGGCCGCGTTCCATCGATGAACTGTTATGTTGGGATGTGATTGACCATGGCATGGAACCGGGATACCTTGGCCGGGAGCTGGAGCGTGCCATGGCAGAAAAAAACACTTCTGCCTGTGTAACTGAGCGTTGCAGAAGATGTGGAGTGTGTCATGATTACCAGATTTAAACGAAAACTTTTCGGCAGAAACCGCTACCGGGACGGGAAGACGGAAGAAGCGGATCGTTTTGTTTTGTTTTCCTGGCTGTTTGCTTCCCTTGCCAGTTGGTGGAAGAAAAAAGAATCGTTTAAGATTGGTGGTGAAAAAGATGTGGGGCTTCTTCCTTTTGAGCTGGTAAAATATTTTGCCTTTATCAGCCTGACGTTGATTTTTTTTGCTTCCCTGCTTCTTTCCTGGATGCTGGCAGATAATGCCAAGACCGTGCTCACGGAACGAAGCCAGGCCTATGGTAAACTCTTTGCCGACAACCTGAACCGCCAGGTTTTTCTTCAGTTTGTTCTCCCGACCGTGGTCCGTTATGGCCGCATCGCCCTTTCCGATGATAATCAGTTTGAAAGGTTGGATATAATAGTCCGTAACCTCACCCGTGGCATGGATATCCAGTCAGTGACCATTTTCGATTCAAGGGAAAATATTATTTCTTATTCAACAATCGGGGTGCTAGTCGGCAAACGGGACATGGGCGGCGAGGAATATGAAAAAGCAAAGGCCGGGGAGGATGTTTCGGTTCTGATTTCCAGTGGTTCTTTGTTTAATTTACTGCCGGGAGCCCCGCCGGTTCAAAGTACTCTCAAGACCTATGTTCCTTTCCGTCAGGAAGATCGCAGTGGCAAAAGAACCGGGGAAATCATGGGAGTTATTGAAGTGGTTCAGGATTTATCCGGGGATCTCAGAGCGATTATTGCCTTTCAGGCCAGAATCATTCTTTTATCAATTACCATCATGTCAGTTCTCTTTGCCATCCTTGCGGTTATTGTGGTCAGGGCAAACAGGATAATGGCGGCCCGGGCCAGGGAACAATTATTGCTCGAAGAAAAACTCGGTGAAGCCCAGCGGCTGGCAACCCTTGGCAAGATGGTGGCATCTGTTTCCCATGAAATAAAAAATCCCCTGGGGATTGTCCGTTCCACCGCAGAAATTTTAAGCAAGCGAATCGCCAAGGTGGCACCGGGCAATGAAAAACTGGCATCAATTATTATTGAGGAGACCAGCCGGCTTGATGGGATTGTCCGTGAGTTTCTGGATTTTGCCCGTCCCCGGGTAGCCCAGTTGAAGAAATGTTCAGTAAATGATCTGGTTCAACGGGTATCTAATTTTATGGAGCCTGAACTGGAAAAAAGGGGAGTTGAGATTGTTCAGAAACTGGATTTGGAACTGGAATCAGTTCTTATGGATGATGAGCATATCTATCAGGTATTGTTTAATATTGTTTACAACGGAATTCAGGCCATGCCGGATGGGGGGACTTTGATTATAAGAACAGGAAATGATAAAAAATCCGGCGGGGTGTTTTTTAAGGTGATTGATACCGGGATCGGTATTGATGAAGAAAAGATGGAGCAGATATTTGCCCCGTTTTTTACTGATAAAAACCGGGGAACTGGTCTGGGACTGGCAATTGTCAAAAACATTATTGATGAGCATAAGGGGACAATCAGGGTTGAGAGCAAGATCGGGGAAGGAACAACATTTACGGTAGTTATTCCTGGTATCAGGTGACAGGTGCCAGGTTACAGGTTACGGGCGAGGGAATTAATGACGGTATTGATTATAGATAAATTGACTTTTAGAGGGCGGGGGCCATATTCTCTGAAAATCTCAGGGGGGGAATGTGCGGGGATTGAAGGGGTTTCAGGCTCCGGTAAAACCCTGTTGCTGCGTGCCATTGCTGATCTTGATCCCCATGGCGGTGATGTATGTCTTGACCGGCTGGTATGTTCAGAGGTTTCGGCACCGTCATGGCGGAAAAAAGTTGCCATGCTTCCTGCTGAGAGTAGCTGGTGGTGCGACCGGGTTGATGAACATTTTCATAATTTTAATATGATAATCGTTGAGCAGATTGCCAGTCTGGGTTTTGATCGGGACGTGGGTCACTGGCAGATCAGTAGACTTTCCACCGGCGAAAAACAGAGGTTGTCGATTTTAAGGCTTCTTGAAAACAAGCCCTCAGTTCTTCTTCTTGATGAGCCGACTGCCAGTCTGGATGAGGTTAATACCGAAAAGGTTGAGCGGTTGTTTCTTGATTACAGCAGAAAAAACAAGGTTCCTGTTCTCTGGGTCAGTCATGATCCGGCTCAGCTTGAGCGGGTGGCCGACAGGTGCCTGTATATAGAGTCTGACGGAACCATGATCGAGGCAGTTTGCCATGGGCGTTGAATTTTTAACCCCTCTTGATTTGAGTATTTCCGCTGGCCTGGTTATCCTGGTCGGTCTGCTCAGTTGGCGAATGGGACTTGATCTGGAAAAACAACTTGCCATTGCTGCCTGCCGGATGGTTGTTCAGCTTCTTTTTATCGGCCAGATTTTGCGGGTGCTTTTTGCCAATGTCAGCCTGCCTTTTGTCTTGGCCATTTCCATGATTATGCTGATTGTTGCCGGTCGGGAAGTGATTGCTCGCCAGCAGCGAAAAATCAGCGGTATCCATGGCTGGTTGTTAGGGATAGGTTCCATGTTTGTTTCGTCATTTGGGGTTGCTTTTTTTGGCCTTACGGTCGTTGTCGGTAATGACCCATGGTACGGCCCCCAGTATGCCATACCTTTATTGGGCATGCTGCTGGGTAACACCATGACTGTTATCTCCATTTCTCTGGAGCGGATGAGTGGAGAGGTGTGGCAGCAGCGCCAGATTATTGAACAACGGTTACTTCTTGGTCAGAACAGCCGCCAGGCAATTACCGAGATCAGGCAGCAGGCCATGCGGGCCGGGATGATTCCGGTTATCAACTCCATGGCTGTTGCCGGTCTGGTCAGCCTGCCGGGGATGATGACCGGTCAGATCCTGGGCGGAACTCCGCCCGCGGAAGCGGTTAAGTATCAGATTATGATTATGTTTCTTATCTGCGGTGGAGCCGGATTCGGGAGTATGGCTGCCATTGGTATGCTCAGCCGGAGGATCTTTGATGATCGGGAACGGCTTCGCCTGGATGTTTTTGTGAAAAAGTAACAGGTGGTATTATTGGTAGAGGAGAAACTTTATAGATGAAAAAAATATTTTTACTCATGGGTGGCGGTATGATTGCGGTCACTTTTGTTTTTATCCTCTTTCTCCCGTCGCTGCTCTCTTCAGCCCTTTTCCTGGAGAAAGCCCTTGTTCATGTCAATAAACATGGTCTGGGTTCTATTGCGGTGCGGGATTGTTCCATTGGCTGGTTTCAGGGATTTGCCTGTCATGATGTCGAGTATGAAAATGTCGGTCATGGTTTAACGTTAAATGTTAAACAGATTAGCAGTGATCGCGGCTTTCTCGCCCTTGTTGCGGCCCCGAAGAATCCTGGAGTTATTCATGTTTATCAACCTGTATTTGAACTGACAGAGCAGCCTGATCGTTCCCGTCTGCCGGCAGAGCAGGATAAAACATATAACGAAAGAGAAAACCGGACCAGGGGCGAAGCTGAGGAAGTACCTTTCTGGGAAAAATATATTGTTCGTCTTGTTGCAGAAGACGGCCGTTTTATTTTTCGTTCGTTCGAGTCGGTCAGAGCCGGTATTCCTCCTTTGATGGCAGATTTCTCTCTTTTTGCGAATCTTTCCTCCGGCACGGTGGAGTATGGTCTGCAATGGTCAGGAGGCAAAGAGGGCGGAGCCATGACTGCTGACGGGGTTGTTAATCTGCCGGCGAGAAAGGCAACTTTTTTTGAGACCATTGTCGGCCGCAGTAAGGTACGGGTTGAGCAGTTACAGTTGGCTCCTTTTTTGACATTGGCACTCCCTGCCCTGGATATTCCTTTTGGCTCAGGGCTGGCGGATGGTGTTTTTACGGTGGCTGGTACCGGGCTTGAACAGCTTGATCTGTTCGGGTACTTAAATGTTACAGAAATTAAATTGAAAAGCGGTCTGGCAGGAGATGGTTATTCCGGTTTTGACTGGCTGAATATAAGGTTTGACGGCGGTCTGAGCCATGGAGATAAATGGTTCTGCAATGAATTGATCCTTGAGAGTGTGTATGGGAAATTAACAGCAAAAGGAAAGGTATCATCCGATACCGGGGAGGCTGATTTGACAGCTTCTCTGCAGATGTTGACGAGCCAGACTGCCGGCGGCCAGGTTGATTTGCAGGCAGCCGGATTTTTTACTCCTTCCCGGGTGCTTATCCGTGATATTGATGTTAATTTTCGGGACTTCATGTTTGTCTTTGCTGATGGTTTGAAAATTGAGCAAAGCGAGTTGTTTATCCGCTCGATTAAACCGGAGGTTGAAGAGAATATTCCCGTAACTATCCGAAAACTGGAGATAGCCGCAAACATGGAGGAGTGGCTGAAGCATGGCGGCGGTTTGAGTGGTTACGACTGGCAGGATAAATTGTTATTTGCAGGTAATCTGCAAATGGGTGCTGAACTCCATGATGAAAGTATTCTTGTCAGGGGCCATCCTCTGTTTGGAGCTTTAACAACAGCAACCGGCAGGATTGCTTTGCGGGTGGATGATTTTTACTGGCCGGTTGCAGGGGGTGGATATGATGCTATGTTTACGGCAGTGTTTGATGTCAGCCGGGTTCATTTTGCCAGCCGGGGAGTGTTGACTGAGATTTTGACTTCTCTGGGGATAAGTGAACAGCCGCTGGAATTGAAGGAAGATAAGATTTTCTGTAAAGGGGAGGCAGGCCGGATCAGTTGTCTGCCGGTGGTGATAGCCATATCTGGTTCGGAGATGACCCTCAGCGGTTCGGCTGGCATGGATCAAGACCTTGATTATCTGTTGGAAATACCGGTGTGTGAAGGGTTGTTTGATCGGGGAAAATACAGGACTTTGGGAGATGCAACCATCAGAATTCCTTTGCGGGGAACAGTGAGTGCTCCTGTCTTCCTAACAGATGACAGAGACATATTTTCTGAAACCCTGAACTCTGAATCAAATTAGATGGAGAGTAAGATGAATCCAATAAAAAAAATAGTTGTTATCGGGGCCATGGGGGCTGGACTCAGAGCGGCCTGTCATCTGAAACGGTTACGCCTGGATATTGAAGTGACAGTGCTTGAGCAGAGGGATTTGATTTCTTGTAACAGTTGCGGCATACCATATTATATTTGTGGTGATGTTGCCGATGAAATCCAGTTATGTTCCACCAGTTTTCAGATGCTGCGGGATGTTTCGTATTTCAGGGAAGTCAAGGGAATTCGGGTGATGCCGGGGCTGGAAGCTGTCAGGATCGATAGAATCGGTATGGTTGTCCAGGCCCGGGATGTCATAACCGGAAAGCAGGAGTCTTTTACCTATGACCGCTTGTTGATAGCCACCGGTTCGATCCCGCTTGTTTCCCGGATAGAGGGAACAGAACTCGACGGGGTGTTTGCTGTTACCGATCTGGAAAAGGCTGTGGATATCAAGCAGCGAATTGCAAAGGGGATGGTGGGCAGGGCAGTGGTGGTTGGCGGTGGTTCAACCGGAATTGAAATGGCCGAGGCCTTGAGTGATCTCTGGGGGGTGGAAACGACTATAGTTGAGGCACAGAGGCAATTATTGCCTGCTCAGCTTGACTGGTTGTTTGCAGCCATGTTGTCCACTCATCTTGAAGAAAACAAAGTAACAGTTCATACCGGTGAAGAGGTTGTTGCCATTAATGGTGAAAACTCAAAAGTTACGGGTGTGGAAACGGATAGACGAACCATTGAGGCAGATCTTGTTATCCTTGCCACTGGTGTCCGTCCCCGTAGCGAACTGGCGGCAGGTGCAGGGCTTACCATAACCCCCCTGGGCGGGATCATGGTTAATCAGCGGTTTGAGAGCAACGATCCGAATATCTATGCGGTCGGGGGATGTACTACCAGTATTAATCTGATAACCGGCAGGGAAGAGTATCGCCCCTACGGCTCCCTTGCCATCAGACAGGGGCGGATTGCCGGTGATGCCATGGCCGGGCTTCCGGTCAGGTTTTCAGGGGGTGTTGGCACCTTTATCATGAAGGCGTTTGACCGCTCTGTTGCGGCTGTCGGACTTAACAGGGGCATGGCTGAAAAAGAAGGCTTTGTCGTTGATACTGCTCGGATTGTTCCGTCTGATCGTGAACATTTCTATCCGGATCAGGCTCTTATTGTTATTGAGATGATTTTTGAGCGGAAAACGAGAAGAGTCCTTGGGGTACAGGGGTTTGCAATGATGAACGACAGCCTGCTGGCAAGGGTAAATACTGCGGCTCTTCTTATCGGTAAACAGGCCGCCATTGATGACTTCATAGCTTTGGAAACAGCTTATGCACCACCTTTCTCCCCGACCATAGATCCTCTTGCCCAGGCTGGTTCTGTGGCTGATAATCTTTGCAGCGGCCGCTTGCGTCAGGTGAGACTGAGGAGATTCCTGGCCTGGATGGAAGATTTTTCTCTGGAGCCTGACTGGCTTGTTCTGGATATTCGCAACCCAAAGGAGTCTGCTTTGTTTGCAGAAAAAATCGGGACAGATAAATGGCTTACGATTCCCTATGAAGAGGTTCGCTCCCGGTATGATGAATTACCGGTTGATAAGATGATCATCATTGTCTGTAACTCCGGTCATCGTACCTATGATATTCAGGTTTTCCTCGATCAGATCGGCAGGAATGATACCATGATCATAGGCGGCGGCCTGAGTGTTATCCGTCGCCTTGGCGTTGACTGGCTGCCTGGGCAGGGAATGAGCTTGAGATTTAAAAATAATAATAAAAGGGACGACATATATGGCTGAGCTTAACGCTGAACATATGATCGAGGAAATAAAGTTTAATATTGAAACCGGTGATACGATTAAGGCTCGCCTGGTCTTGGAACAGATGGATAAAGTAGACCGGAAAACCCAGAAACGGCTCCTGTATGAGTTGTCCCGGGGCGAGGCTGCATTTACCATTCCGCTTCTTAACCATGTGCTGGAAAAATTCCCTGAACTGGCAAAAGAATTGCCGGTTATCCGTGAGACCTTGATCTCCCATCTGCTTGCCTACCCTGAACTGCTTGTTGAAAATCTTGCTGATCCGCAAATTCAGGATAAAACCCTGCTGATTACAACTGCAGGTGAATTGCAGCTTGATGAGTCCACCTCTGCTCTGCTTGCCCTTCTTGAAGAAACAGATGATAGAAATACCCTGAACCTGGTCATGGAAACCCTTGGCATGATCGGTAATCCGCAATGTATAAACACTCTGACCGATTATATGTATGCTGCTGACCGGGGCCTGATTGTCACTGCCATTCACGCCCTTGGCATGATAGGTACTTCAACCGCCATGCATCGTCTTGCTGAGAGAATGGGTACAGATAATGAATTTGACCTCCTGATTCTTGGTATTTTTGCCACGGTTCATGATCAGGTTTCCCTGGAAAAATTAAACGATACGCTGCGTTCTCATTATGCCCATATGCGTATTTATGCCAGGGACGAACTTGTCCGTATCGGGGCAAAAGCTGTACCGGTTCTGATTGAAAATTTAAAGGATGATGATAACGATCTGGTTATTCATACCCTGAATGTCCTTGGTGAGATCGGTGATGAAAGTGCGATCATGCCCATCCGTAAACTACTTGATACCCTTCCTGCCAATGCCAATGTACGCTTTGCCGCTTATGAGGCCCTGGCTTTTCTGCCTTTAAGAAAAGGTGCATACACCCTGGCCGCTGGTCTGGCTGATAAGGAAGATCATGTCTGTGTGGCTGCTGCCCGGGCAATTGATCGAAATTTTAATGAAATATTAGGGGCAGGGATAAAAAATATGATCAGGGCCGGGAGTGACGAGTCCCGTCATATTGTCAAAATTATTGTCAATACCGAGGTTGATAATGTTTTTCTTTGCCTTGCCGGCGAGGATTATTTTCAGGAGATTGCCGTTGAGTATTTCCCTCATATCCACAAGGATGTACGAGAGCATTATCTGAAGCTGCTCAAGGAAAATAATTTCACTGATTTTATTACAAAAATATCTGTAACAGAAGTAGATAATAGTACGGGAGGCAGAGCAAAGGTTTGTGCGGTGGATGATTCCAGGATGATTCTTAATATCTATAAGGCAACTCTTCATGAACTTGGTTTTGATCCGGTTCTTTTTGAGTTTCCCGCCGGAGCACTGGAGTGGCTGGTAAAAGAAAAGCCGGCCCTGGTGCTGACGGATTTAAATATGCCGGAGATTTCCGGTATCGACCTGACAGAGGGGATTCGTAAAATTTATTCAACCGATGAACTGCCGGTTATCATGGTAACGACCCAAAGTGATGTTCAGGATCACGAGGCAGCCACCGAGGCCGGAGTAAATGATATTCTGATTAAACCATTCAACGCTGAAAGCCTGAAAAAGGTTATGGGGAAATATATCCAAGTTCCCTGATTACAGGGGGGCAGGTATGTGTCCACCCCTTTCTCTTTGTCCAGTAATAGTGATTGTGCGGAACTATTTGTGATTGCTAAGCATTTCCTCTTGGGAAGAAATGGGCAACACCGTCGATATCAGAGGTGTCGCATATCTCTCCCATCTCTATGTCAAGATTAAAAAGGTCTTCAAAACCATTTAATTGTACAGCGAGAGTCGGCCCGTCAGGCAGGTGGTAGAGCAGGGTATCTACTTTGCTGAAATCTATATTTTGGGCGAGTATTTTTTTCATTTTCATAAGGGTGTATGGGGTATAATACCTCACTCCTGAAGTTTTGCCATCAAATCTGCTTATAGCCTGATGCCGTCATTATTGTACATTTAGGTTTAAATTTTTCCTTAAATAAGGTAAGGAATGCATGTTCACTTCTTAGG
>CAZHPX010000004.1:0-19469 GCA_964534785.1 uncultured Desulfobulbaceae bacterium
TTACGGGCAGGGAAAGACAAGGAGGTTATGCTCCTCTGTCATGGCGGGGTGATTCGTACCATGATCTGCCTGGCACTTAATCTCGACCCCAAAAATTATCTCCTCTTTCAGGTTGATTACTGTTCGTGGTCAATTCTTAAGATGCACAGTGAGGGAGGAGTGCTGAGAGGGTTAAACGGGTGATGACAGTTATGGGAAATATAACCCTTATCAGCGGGGGATGCCGTTGTGGTAAATCAGGTTTTGCTCAACAGATGGCTGAACAGATAAAAGGTGCCAGACTGTTTATTGCCACTAATCCCTGTTTTGATCAAGAGATGAGCGAGCGGATAACCTTTCACCGCCGGGCCAGGGAAAACAAGGGATGGCAGACTGTGGAAGAGGGATTTCGCCCTGAAAGGGTTATTGTTGAAACAGACGAAAAAACAACCATTTTGCTTGACTGTTTAACCCTTTGGATCAGTAATTTACTCCTTGATAGTGAAGAGAAAAAAGAAGTACTTGGTGAGGATAATATTGTCGTGTTTGCAGAGCAGTTGCTGGCAGCATGTAAAGAGCATCATGGTTCTGTTATTATGGTAACCAATGAGGTTGGTTTGGGGATTGTCCCGGATAACCCGCTGGCAAGAAAATACAGGGATTTGGTTGGACGGTGTAATCAGGTAATCGCAGGTGGTGCTGATCGTGTTTTTCTGGTTAGCTGCGGGGTTCCTGTGCAAATAAAATAAAAAACAGTAGAGGTCATTAAAACAATGAATAACCCGGTGCAGCCTGATTTTCTTCAAGCAACCTACCAGAGAATTTTCCCCCAGGATTCTAAACTTCGTGAGGAGGCAGTTGCCAGACTTGAACAGTTGACCATGCCCCATTGGGCATTGGGCGATCTCATGGATATCGCCGTTGACCTGGCGGGAATGACCCGTTCCCTTAAACCGGCTGTTGCCCGCAAGACCGTGGTGGTCATGGTTGGCGACCATGGGGTTACCGCGGAAGGGGTTTCCAGGTTTCCGGCGGAAGTGACTGCCCAGATGGTATATAATTTTGTTGCCGGCGGGGCAGGGATAAACGCTCTATCAAGGCAGGTCGGGGCAACCGTCAAGGTGGTGGATATGGGTACGGCTGTTGATCTATCAGAACTTGTTGCTGCCGGGAAAATCATATCTAAAAAAATAGCTCCGGGTACCAGAAACATGGCTCTTGGATCGGCCATGACCCGAACCCATGCAGTGATGGCGGTTGAAGCTGGTATTGAAGTGGCAAACGAACTTGCTGCTGATGTTGATATTTTTGGAACCGGTGATATGGGAATTGGCAATACCACTCCGTCCACAGCCATTGCTGCGGTTTTTACCGGCAAGCCGGTCGCTGAATTAACGGGCAGGGGGACGGGGCTTGATGATGCCCAGCTTACCAATAAAATAAAAGTTATTGAAAAGGCATTGGCCATGAACCGCCCTGACCCAAAGGATGGGATAGATATCCTTGCCAAAGTCGGTGGTTTTGAAATCGGCGGCATTGCTGGTTTGATTCTCGGGGCTGCTTCCCATCGCAAACCGATTGTAGTGGATGGTTTTATCTCCACTGCCGGGGCATTGATTGCCTGTTCGCTGGAACCTTTTGCCCGTGATTATATCATTTATGCCCACCGTTCGGTTGAACCCGGTCATATGGCAATGCATGAAAAACTCGGCAAAACACCCCTGCTTGATCTTAACCTTCGGCTTGGTGAAGGGACGGGTGCCGCTCTTGCCATGAATCTTGTTGAAGCTGCCCGGGCAATACTCACCGAGATCGCCACCTTTGCCGATGCCGGGGTCACCGGTGGCGGCACTCAGTGATGATGAAAGGTTCCGGGAGGTTACTGACCTCTTTATCATTTAAAGATCAATGGTTATACAAGATGGTGAGTGCCGGACTCTTAAAATGGAAAAAACACCATAAATGAACCATGACAATTTCCCGGCAAGATTGCTGGCTGCAATCCGTTTTCTGACCATCCTGCCCATTCCCGGAAAACTGGGGCATAGCAAAGAAGCACTGGCAGGTTCACTTATTTTTTTTCCTTTGGTTGGCCTGGGCCTGGGGATGGTTGCCGGTGGTACAGCCTTTTTTCTCTGGTCTTTTCTGCCGCCACTGCTCGCCGCAGTGTTGTTGACCATGCTGCTGGCCGGTTTTTCCGGAGGACTGCATCTTGACGGTCTGGCGGATACAGGGGATGGATTTTGCAGCAGCCGCCCGAGAGAACAAATCCTGGCCATTATGCGGGACAGCCGCATCGGGGCAATGGGGGTGTTCTGGTTAGTCATGATTCTTGTTGTCAAAATCGGAGGGCTGGCGGAAATGCAACGAAGCGAAGCAATGGTGACAGCTTTACTCATGCCGCTTATCGGTCGTTGTGCAATTATCATGATGATGGCTTTACTGCCCTATGTCCGTAAAGAGGGGGGGCTCGGCCAATTGTTTTATACCCGGAATTCCCGTTTCACCGCAGTTGGAACATTCTTTTTTCTTATCCTTATCTGTTTATCTGTTACCGGCATGACCGGGGTTCTGATTGTTTTTTTTGTTTTACTCATGTTGATGATTTTTTCTGCCGTATGTAAAAGGGTAATTGGCGGAGCCACCGGTGATACCCTTGGAGCCGGCTGTGAACTCAGTGAAGCCATGGTCGCTGTTGCCATGGCAGGAATTATCTGGAGCCGTCAATGAGCGGACACGGCGGTAATCTGTATACCCTTGCCAGACAGCGTGGCTGCAGGATTGATGAAATTCTTGATTTCAGTGCTAATATCAACCCGCTGGGACCGCCTGCCAATCTCAGTGCTGTTATAAATTGCCATATTGACAATCTTCTCCATTATCCGGACCCTGAATGTGGTGAGCTGATTAAAGGCATAGGTAAATGCTGGAACCTGGCGGCAGAGAAAATTGTTGTCGGTAATGGTACCTCGGAACTGCTTTTTCAACTGACCGGTATTCTCCCCGTTAAAAGAGCTGTTATCCCTGTTCCATCCTATATTGACTATGAACGGGCTGCCCGGGCCGCAGAGATACCGGTTAAACGGATATGTCTTGATCCTGATAATGATTTTGTTCTTAAACCGGATAGGCTCGAAGGAGAACTTGAACCAGGTGATCTGGTAATCATCGGTCAACCAAATAACCCGACCGGACAACTTGTTGACCGGCAGGGGTTATTAAGATTAATCCAAAAATATTCGCAGGTTTTTTTTCTAATTGATGAGGCTTTTGCCCTTTTTGTCCCGGGATACAGCAGTCTTGCCGGTTGTGGGGATAACCTGGTAGTTCTTTGTTCTCTGACCAAGATTTTTGCCATTCCCGGATTACGGCTTGGATTTCTCGTGGCTGCCCCGGAAATCTGCACTTTGCTGAAAAAAAAGACCGCTCCCTGGGGAGTCAACACCATGGCCCAGGCAGTTGGTACGGCCTGGCTGGGGAAGGGGATAAATAAGAGACCTGATAGCATCTGGTCAGAAAAAGAAAAAAAATATACCGACGGGAACAACTCTCAGCGAAACTTTGATTTCCCTAAAGAAACAAGTCAGTATATTGAAGAAACCGTTGCCATGGTTGTTGAGCAGCGGGGCAGGCTTGGGGAAAGATTGAATGATAATCCGTTTCTTCAGGTTATCCATGGGATGGCAAACTTTCTTCTGGTTTACTCTTATCACCCTGAAATTTCAGGAACGGTACTTGCCCAGCGGCTCCTTGAACAGTATTGTATCGCCATTCGTTCCTGTGATAATTACCCCAACCTCGACAGCCGTTATTTCAGAATAGCTGTTCGCAGCAGGGATGAGAATAACCGGCTTATCCATGCAATCGAAGAAGTTTTTCATTTTGAACTGAAAAAAACATTCCCCAAAAAGAATAAGAAAAAAACTCCGGCATTGATGCTTCTCGGTACCGGCTCGGATGTGGGTAAATCTGTATTGGTTGCAGGGTTGGCAAGGGTTTTTCTCCAGGACGGGGCAGCGGTGGCCCCGTTTAAATCCCAGAACATGTCGCTTAACTCGTTTGTGACGAGAAACGGCGGCGAAATGGGCAGGGCCCAGGTGGTTCAGGCCCAGGCTTGTCGGTTAGAGCCGGATGTGCGGATGAATCCGGTTCTCCTGAAGCCAAGCTCTGATGTGGGCAGCCAGGTAATTGTTCTTGGTAAACCCGTGGGCAATATGAAGGTAATGGATTATGTCCGTTACAAGAAACAAATATGGAAAGATATACGCACAGCCTATGACAGCCTGTCATCCGAATACGATTTAATTATTCTTGAAGGGGCCGGCAGTCCCGGCGAGGTAAATCTAAAATCCCACGATATAGTTAATTCCCGGATGGGACAATATGCCGGTGCCAGAACCCTGCTGGTCGGAGATATTGACCGGGGCGGGGTATATGCCTCGTTCATCGGTCATGTTGTGGTTATGGAGCCGTGGGAGCGGCAGCAGTTGGCGGGTTATCTGACTAACCGGTTTCGCGGTGATGCCTCCCTGCTTGATGATGCTCATCAATACCTGCTTGACCATACCGGTAAACCGGTACTTGGGGTGGTGCCGTTTCTGCCTGGGCTTGGTCTTCCCGAAGAAGATTCAGTCAGTTTCAAGGCGGGATTATTCAGCTCTTCCAGTTCCAGGTCAGAACATAAACACCCTTTTGTTGAAGTTGCGGTTATTGATTTTCCTCATATTTCCAATTTTACCGATATTGAACCTTTTTTTGGAGAAGAGGATGTGTTTATTCGTATTGTCCGCAATGGTGATGAATTTGGAGATGCGGATGCCATTATTCTCCCCGGTTCAAAAAATGTTCCTGCCGACCTTGAATTTCTTTATACCAGTGGCCTTGCCATAAAAATCATGGCTGCGGCCGGGCAGGGCAGAGAGGTTGTCGGTATCTGCGGCGGGTTTCAGATGCTTGGCAGTTTTATCTGCGATCCCCATGGTATTGAGGGGGAAGCCGGAGTAAAGCTTTCGTGTCTGCAACTGTTATCCATGGAAACAACTCTGGCTGCTGATAAAACCCTGACCCGGAAAACTGGAGTTCATCGTCCATCCGGCAAAAAAATATCCGGTTATGAAATTCACCACGGCATAAGTAATATCCATGCTGAACCAATACTATCCTTTAGAGACGGTTCCGGCTGCGGCATGGAAAATAACAGGGTCTGGGGAAGTTATCTGCACGGTATTTTTGATAACGATGAGTTTCGTCGCTGGTGGATTAACCGGCTGCGAAAGGGCAGGGGCTTTGTTCCCCTTGCCCGTGGAGCGGTTTATGACCTTGAACCTGCTCTTGATCGTCTTGCTGAGACGATGCGGGCAAGCATTGATATGGATAAAATATATCAACTTCTTGACTTGTAGGACAGAAGCCAGAAGCCAGAAGCCAGAAGCCAGAGGACAGAGGACAGAGGACAGGGGACAGAAGCCAGAGGCCAGAATCAGTAAGTTGCCTGCGGCAGTGTTGTTTTCACCTGGTGCAATACCTTACCTGGTGCCACCAGTGCGGTGGCACTTACCGGCTACCAGTTTATTAAATATAGCCTTTCAATGATAGATGAGTGCCGGATTCAAGAAGTTCAGAATGGACAAAGATGAGGTGCTTCTGAACAGTGACTATTTTTTTTTCACAAAGCTAAGCCTGGCTTTGTATTTTCCGGGGTTAATGTCGTGGGGGATTGAGCTGGAATTTGGAATCATGATGGTTAAAATCCTTCCCCCTGCGGGGTCCTGGCGGAACTGTCTGCGTCGCTCTTCTCCTTCTCTTCTGGTAATCCGTTTTCGTGGCGTTCTGATATTCAGTATCTCCGCTTCAATGATTTTGCTGCTGCCTGGCTTGTTCATGGGCGGGCCTGCGGGTGGCACGGGACCAACAATAATATCAACCATATCTTTCTCTCCCTGGGATAATTGTATCTTCCTGGTTACCGGTTAATTATTAATTCAGCATTTTTTCGTTATTTCGGCGGGCGGCAGGTATCCTTCAAGCTGGAGGAGCAATTTTTTCATCGCCAGACCGCCGGCAAAGCCGGTCAGTCTGCCGTTGCTGCCAATAAGCCGATGACAGGGAATAATGATGGGAAGCGGATTGAGGTGGGCGGCTCCACCCACAGCCCTGGCTTTGTTACGATCGCCGATTATCTCGGCAAGAGAACCATAGCTCGCTGTCTTTCCATGGGGAATGGCAGAGAGAAGCAGCCAGACTGTATGTTGAAAATGGGTTCCGTGCAGAGAAATGGGCATATCGAAATATCGTCTTTTTTTCTGAAAATATTCTTTAAGCTGTTTACCTGTTTCTGTTATGACCGGGTGTTCCCGTTTTTGTTTCTGGTTATTATTACCTGTGAAAATTTCTTTTTTGTCTTCCTGCCGGGGTGGAAAAAAAAGGCGGTTTAATCTGCAGTTGTCAGCAACGATTACGATGGTACCAATTTCCGTTTCTATGGTTGACTTACAGAAATCAGGTGATGGATAACAAGAGGAAACAGATGTCAGGGTGACTTGCCGCTTTTGGCTGAGGGTTTTATTGTTATGCTGGTTTTCTATTTTTTTCAAATTGAGCATCAATGTCATTAACTTAAAATTTGAAACGAATATATTATTGTAAAAACAAAATGTTAATGTTATGTTTAAGCATGGCTCATTATCCAAACCTGCCCGTTTACACAAAGAGAACAACATGGCTGAATTATTTCAAAAAAATCACCAAAATGGCATAGAACCTGATTCTCAATGTATGTGCCAACCTTTTTAATTTTATTAGAAAACTTGTATATTCGCAAGAGTTTCTTGAAAAAAGCCGAGAAAACAATAAGGACTTTTCCCGCACCAGAAAATTGCCCTTTACGCTCCTTATTCTCTGTTTGTGTAATCTCACCAGAAGCTCATACCAGCCAGAGCTGAACAGACCGTCTGTCGATTACTTCAATGCTTGCCTTCAATTCATTAGAATGGAATGTTTCTTTGAAAGCTGTAGATGGTTCGTAACCGTTCACCGGGGCAGCTCCAGACGTAGAAAAAGGTGGGGTCAAGACTTGACCCCACCTTTTCTACTTTGCTAAGTGTTAAGTGACGGAATATGGAAGGATTGAGGAATATGGGGATAACAGGGAATAAAATGTTTTTAAGCAACAGCCAGTTTACAGCCAAGAGCCTTGCTAACTTTACTGATTGTGGCAAACTTGGGATTCCCGTTTTCGGACAAAGCCCTATACAGGCTTTCACGGTTCAAGCCAGCCCGTTTGGCTATTTTGGTCATACCCTTTTTTTTAGCGAGATAGCCGAGGGCAACAACAAAAAGGCGGGGGTCATCATCCTGAAAGGCATCGGTCAGATATTCGTTTATTTCTTCTTGTGTTTCCAGATAGTCAAAAGGGTTATATAGCGTTGTTTTCAGGGTCATGGTGTCCTCCTACTGTTGTTTTGCCAACTCTTTGGCTCTTTTTATGTCCTTCTTTTGGCTCGATTTGTCACCACCACAAAGCATGAAAATTATTGTGGCCTGACGGATGGTGTAATAAAGACGATAGTCGGGGTCGGTAAAGATACGCATTTCGCTGACACTTTGACCAACAGGTTCCACATCACCGAAATTGCCCAACCTTGCACGGCCAAGACGCTTGGCTATGCTCACTGCAGCCTGTCTATCTTTAAGCTTTTTCAGCCATTTGTCGAATATTTCCGTCTTTTCAATTTCGTACTCCATACACACAAAGTGTAACACTTAGGCCACACACTGTCAAGGGGAACAATCGGGTCAGAGCAAAATTAAACCTGATTACCACCAAAGCTCAGGTAAATCTTAGCATATCTTTGTAACATACTGGAAATGTTGCGAAAAAATAAAAGCGGGGTCAGGCTTGACAAATGGGTTATCAAAGAAGCCATTCTGATTTACTTAAACGAAAAAGCTTATATGCCCAGTACTGGGAAACCCAGCAGACAATCAGAGGCTGGAAGATTTGTGCTGATTCCGGTTAAGTCCTGGAAGTCACAAACCGCTAATAATAGTTCATGAACCGTTAGTGGCCTTATTACCAGGGTGAATTCGTTCTACATAACACTTATTATAATTTCTATTAGTTATATTTAATACTGGACATTTTCTTTCGGGAATGATTTGAACTTATCCCAAGTTATCGTTCGCCCTGTCCAGCCTACCGAGGATATCCGCTTTCAAGAATTGATGAGTGACCATCATTACCTTGGATCGTTACCCAAGATTGGTAATACCATTTGGTATGTTGCCACTTGCAAAGACGAATGGCTTGGCCTGGTCAGTTTTTCCGCAGCGGCATTAAAGTGTGGAGTTCGTGATCGTTGGATCGGCTGGGCATATCGACACCAATACGACCGACTACATCTGATCGCCAACAATTCACGCTTCCTGATTCTCCCACACTGTCATTACAAAAATCTGGCAACAAAAATTTTATCTCTATGCAGACAGAGAATCCAGAAGGACTGGAAAAATCGTTTTGGATTTCCCCTACTGCTTCTTGAAATCTTTGTCGACCCTTCACGTTTTACCGGTACAATCTATAAAGCTGCGAACTGGAAACTGGTCGGTAAAACTAAAGGGTATCAACGCATTCGTGGTGGTTAAAGCAACCCCCCTGCTCACACACAACTTTTTAAAAAGAGGCGACAACTTATCCTGACACAGGGGGATAACGGTAAATACAAACCCTAATGAGACTCAAGGGGACAACCGAACAGGACATGGAACAAACGTGTAATTGTATGATATTGTGAACTTTTATGAAAAGATCGGAAGGAGTAGGCTGCTGATGAAGGTCACAAATTAGGGAAGCTTAATGACCATGAAAATCCGTAAAAAAACAAAAATAAGTAAAAAAATAGAAGCCGCAATCAGGAAGGGACAACCGGTTCCCGGAGATATCTTTTAAGGAGCAAGAAAATGGGCTGGGACAATTCCAGACTTACCGTAACCTCTGAGCTGTAAGCGTTCACCGGTGCCCCGCAGGGTCTACGCTCGCGAAGTCTACGCTACCTATTCGTGTACAAGCAGGCAGGCGAGCTCTAATTAGTCCTATGTGAGGTAAGCCTGATTGTGCGAAGAGGTAGCGTAGACTCCGCGGGGTGCTGGTGAACACTTACCATTTTTCAATGCTTTTTCGTCACGGATTCAGGATCATGACAATGTGGTTTATGGATATAAAGAATACTACCCGGTATGGCCTTGGCATGATGCTTTGCCACAGCCGCTTCTGCTGATAAATCAATGTTGGCGGCTGTATCCGGCCGGTCTATGACCACTGCTCCAACTGACAAACCCATTCGGCCGTAAGAACAGAGGTTTCCATTTCTGTCCTCTGTCGTGATTATCCCTTTATCATCTAATTTGCCGTTGTAGAATTTATTTATTTTATTGTCAAATTTGTTGATAATTTTCTGGATAATTGTTTGCCAGTTGTTATCTTCGCGGAAAATAGCAATAAAGTCATCTCCGCCGATATGGCCAATGAAGTTGTTTTCCTGGTCAATGTGTTTTTTCATCAAGTTGGAAACAATCAGAATAATCTCGTCTCCTTTACTGAATCCGAAGATATCGTTGAAAGGCTTGAAATTATCCAGATCAAAATAGCAGACAGTAAAGGCATCATTTTCCTCAAAACATCTTTCCATTTGCTGTTGAATAGGAAGATTACCCGGCAACATGGTGAGAGGATTGGCATGCTTGGCCTGTCTGATCTTTATTTTGGTTATATGGTGGAGAAGATCAATCAATAAGGCTTTGCCGGCAAGCCTGCCTTTATGGGTGAGGATAAACTCTTCCGTATATAAATCAATGGCTGTGGTTAACCGGTAACTGACCTCTTCAATGGACATATTTTTTTCAACAATAATGATATTGTTGTTCATGTGTTTAATTACAGGGTCTTTCCCATACAACTCCTTGCCATAGAGTCGTGCGTATATATTCATGAAGTTTTTCTTTAACACCATGCCTATGACTTCATCGTCATGGATAACTGCAAGTGTTTCAAGCTCAGGCGTTCTTGCGAAGATTTTCCCCACTGACAAGACGGTTTCAGATGCTTCAACGGATATGACAGGTTTCAGGATTGTTGCAATGGTTGGAGAATGACAGTTTTTGGGGCGTTTTTCCTCTTTTCGAAAGAGATCAGCTGGTAATTTACGCTCTGGAATGGCTTTTGGCCGGGAAAAATAATATCCCTGGGCCATTATAATTCCAAGTTTTCGCAGGGTCGCATATTCATGTTCGGTTTCCACTCCTTCGGTGATGACAGTGCAGCCCAGAGAGGTGGCGGTTTTTAAAATTGTGCGGATAAATTCCTGTTTGACCTTATCTTCATTGACATTCTGGATAAAATGACGATCAATTTTGACAATATCCGGTTTTATTTCCGACCATAATTTAAGGCCGGCATAGCCGGCACCAAGGTCGTCCAGTGCAACTCTGAATCCCATTTTCCGGTAATGGTTAATGGATTTCTGGATTATGCTGACATTGTCGATTGGTCTGGTTTCGGTTATTTCAATAATAATTCTATTGCTGTCCAGGCCGTTTTTTCTGGCAAAGTTAATGGTTTCGCCGGGTCTGAATTTGTCACAGATAATGGTGATTGGATCGATATTGATAAAAAGTCTGCCGGGGAGATTGAGTCCGGCAAATTGAGCGATGATCACTTTTCGGCAGAGAATATCTAATTCAACGAGGCGGTTATGTCTTGATGCGGCTTCAAAAAGCATCAGGGGCGAGTTGAGCGGACTGTCACCCGGGCCGCGGATTAATCCCTCGTAACCGTAAATTGAGCGATTGTTCAGGTTTACTATCGGCTGAAAATGGGCAATAAGTCGTTTGCCGGTAAGGATTGAATGGAGGTCTTCTTCCATGGTCTGGTTTATATCCTGCATAATATTCTCCTGTGGGTAAATCTTTATTTATCAACCTGCAGGTACTGTATAAGAATTATACCTGGTTTACAACTTTTCAAGAATCAGGCCCTCTATAATAATATGTTCGCCAAGGAGTTGACCGGTCAGTTTTTCAAGTTGCTGCATCTGCCCGGCAGAATAACTCTCATGGATCTGCAGACAGCTATAGTTCAGGCAGAATATGGGTTTGATGGTCAGGATGCAGCCGGATTTACCAAGGAAACAGCAGTTTTCTTCTTCTTTGTCATGGTGATAAACAACATCAACCCCCATGAGCATGTTGATAAGCAGGAGGATGGCATCAGTATTGCCTGCCATATAGGCACTGCAGCAACCCCCGGATTTTGCCGCACAGGCAGTGCATCTGCTCCCCATATCCATGAGATTCATCTGTCTGCTCAATGCTTTTTCGTATCCGCTCAGGCGGGAGAGAGTTTTTTTTATATTCTCATATTCCAGTATTTCATGGGCATGTATGCGGTAAACTCTTTGGGCAAGGCCTAATTTTTCCTCAACTGTCCCCGCAAAATAAAGGCCAGGGTCTCTGGCGGTTTTGTTTATCACCTTCCGACCTGTTCCATGAAATCTTTCCAGAGCGGGGCCGCAGTTCTGCCGCCGGTTTCGTTTCTGCCAAGGTTTCTTTCCCGGTCATGACCAAACCAGATACCGGTGGTCAGCCTGTCTGTATAACCGATGAACCAGGCATCAAAATTGTTGTTTGATGTCCCTGTTTTACCGGCTGCCCCTGGAATCCCCCCTGCTTTTTTTCCTGTTCCCTCTCTGACAGCCTGGCGGAGAATTTCTGTTATCTGGTTAGCGGTTGTATTTGAGATAACTCTTGTTGTCGCAGGATGCGGCCATGGAGTAACCCGGCCTGCTCTATCCTGTACCCTGGTGATGGCCCGGGGCTGCCGGTACAGTCCCCGGCCGGGGAAGATGGTGTAGGATGCTGTCATTTCAAGAAGAGTTACCGGTGATGAACCGAGTGCCAGGGTCAGTTCTGGCAGCATTTCACTGGTGATTCCTGATTTTTCAGCCAGTTTTATCACCGGTTTTACACCGACTTTTTGGAGGAGTTTTATGGTGACAATATTTCTTGAATGAATAAGGGCCTCTCTGAGGCTGGTCGAACCGTGATAGCGGTTGGAATAGTTTTTAGGCCGCCAGACTGAACCGTCCCGGTTACGGAAGGAAAAAGGAGCATCGTTGAGTTTCAGCTCAGGATGGATTTTCTTTTCAAATGCCGCCGCATAGACAAAGGGCTTGAAGGCGGAGCCGGGTTGCCGGCTGGCCATTACGGCCCGGTTGAACGGGCTTTGCCGGTAATCATTACCACCAACCATGGCCCGGATACGACCGCTGGAGTTTTCAATGGCGATCAGGGCTCCCTGGGGACGGGT
Organism: uncultured Desulfobulbaceae bacterium; assembly: GCA_964534785.1. Classification (GTDB taxonomy): domain Bacteria; phylum Desulfobacterota; class Desulfobulbia; order Desulfobulbales; family Desulfobulbaceae; genus DRLX01. The sequence goes on from CAZHPX010000004.1 coordinate 12,341, forward strand.
TTGCTTTTTCTGCCTTTTTTTGATGGCCAGGGTACCATTATTGACAGTTTTTCGGGCAATGGCCTGCATGCGGCTGTCAAGGGTTGTCCAGACCGTCAACCCTTCTCGGTATATTGCCTCCTCCCCATAATGTTCTTTAAGAAGCATGCGGATATAGCTGGTGAAGTAACCGGCGGCGTTTTTATATTTGCCGGCCGGGTTGAGGCGAACTTTATATTGCCAGGCTTTGCGGGCGGTTTCAGCGGTGATTATGTTGTCTTCAGCCATCCGGTTGAGGACATAGCGTTGCCTTGCCCTTGCGGCTTCGTAATTTCTGATGGGTGAATAGCGGCTGGGCGACTGGGGAAGACCGGCAAGCATGGCCATTTCGGCAAGATTCAGTTCCCGGACCGATTTGGAAAAATAAACCCTGGCGGCAGCTTCCACCCCGTATGCTCCTGCTCCGAGATATATTTCATTGAGATAGATGTTTAAGATATCTTCTTTGCTGAGCATTTTCTCCAGCCGGTAACTGAGAATGGCTTCAGATATTTTTCTCGACCAGGTTTTTTCCCGGGAAAGAAGCAGGGCTCTGGTAACCTGCTGGGTGATGGTGGAACCTCCCTGACTATGCCTGCCGGAGCGAAGGTTGTTAAAAGCTGCCCGGGCAATCGACCAGAGGTCAAGACCTGGATGCTCAAAATAACGGGCATCTTCGGCGGCAACAAAGGCCTTGGCAAGCAGAGGTTCCATCTGATCCTGAGAAATGAGAATCCGGTATTCTCCCTTGAAGATGGCATCAATGGGAACCCCGTTGCGATCAAGGATTATGGTGGCAACAAGGGGACGGTAATCAGCGGCAGTGCGGATGTCCGGGAGGTTCAGGGAGATCAGCCAGGCCAGGACAAAACCGATGGACAGGGTCGTCAACCCGCAGATGGTGAGGAGGAAGATGATAATCCGGCTATGATCCAGCGGTTTATTTTTCCGTGGACTTCGCCTGCGGGCAGTCGTCGTTTTTTTGGGGGCTTTTGTGGACAAAATCAGTGGAAAGCGGTAAAAGTTATAACCTTTGCTATATGTTGATCTTATTATATAACAGGTCGGGAAATTTATTTTATAAGAATAAACCGTAAATCATAAATCGTAAACTTAAAAAAAACCGTGTCTGTAATTCGTATTCTCTCAGATCATCTTGCCAACCAGATTGCCGCCGGCGAAGTTGTTGAGCGACCGGCTTCGGTGATCAAGGAGCTTCTGGAAAACAGCCTTGATGCTGGAGCGACCAGAGTACTGGTTCAGGTTGAAGGCGGCGGTACCCGCCTGCTGCGGGTTGTCGATAACGGCATGGGCATGGACGGAGATGATGTTCTCCTCTGCCTTGAGAGACATGCCACCTCCAAGCTGGAAAATGAGCGGCAGCTTGCCGCCATTACCACCCTTGGCTTTCGGGGTGAGGCCATTCCCAGTATTGGTTCTGTTTCCCGGCTGACCATTATTTCCCGGCTTCATGACCAGAGTGCAGGAACCAGAGCCGAGGTTCGTTACGGAACCCTCCATAATGTCCATGAGGATGGTTGCAGCCGGGGAACCATTGTCGAGGTTCGAAATCTCTTTGCTCATCTGCCGGCCCGAAAAAAATTTCTTAAATCTGCCCGTACAGAACTTTTTCATATTGAAGAGGTAATCAAGAACCAGGCCCTTGCTTTTCCCTTGGTTGCCTTCAGTCTTGAGGTTGATTCTCGTCCTGTGCTGGAATATCCCGGGGTTGTTGATCTTGAAGAACGGGTACGGGCGGTGTTTCGCTATCAGGGTAAGCTGTTGCAATTGCTGGATAAAGATGGAGAAGACGATGGGATTGAGGTGAGTGGATTTCTTCTGCTTCCCGAATCGGTTTCCGCTTCAACTGCTAAGCTGCGGCTGCTTGTCAATGGCAGGCCGGTGCAGGACAGGATGCTGAGACATGCGGTAATCGAGGGGCTTCAGGGGGTTCTGATGAAGGGATACAGCCCGGCCGGGGTGGTTATTCTTAATCTCTCACCGGCAGATATTGATGTCAATGTCCATCCGGCCAAGCGGGAGATAAAGTTTCGCCGGAGCCAGGATATACACCGTTTTCTGGTGCGGGTGGTAAGGGAAGCTGTTCATGCCCATCAGGAAAAAGTCCGCTCGGAGATATTTTCTGTTCAGAAAGATCAGGGCAGGGCAGATGTTGACAGGTATGCGGGGACGGCGGGAGAGGCAGAGATGCTGAGAGATGGAAGACATGACAGGTTAGAGCAGTTGTCTTCCCCTGATGCCATGGCGTTTTTTCCGCCGGAATCAATGGTCAATATTGATGATGAGAGTTCTCCGGTAAGCAGGGAGCCGGAACCTGTTCCTGCGATTATTCAGCCGGAGTTAATAGAGAATCATGAAAAATTAACCCTGGTTGGGCAGGTTTTTGATCTTTATCTGCTTTGTACAAGAGCTGGTGCCTTAATAGTGATTGACCAGCATGCTGCCCATGAGCGGATTCTTTATACAAAACTGGTTAATGCCTATCTTGACGGCACTGTTCCCCGCCAGAGCCTGCTTTTTCCGGTAACCGTGGAACTGTCTGCTGCCCGGGCCGAACTGGCCGAACAATGCCAGGATGAACTTGCTTCCCTTGGGGTGGTGGCAGAGCCGTTTGGCGGGGATACCTGGGTTGTCAAGGCGGTTCCGGCTCTGTTGTCCAGGGCGGCCCCGGAGGACATTTTTTGTCAGAGTATTGAAGCCCTGCAAAGCTTAAGCAGCAAAGAAGAGGGGGCTTTACCGGCAGCGATTGATGAACTGTTTGCCCGTACAGCCTGCCGGGCGGCAATCAAGGGCGGGGACAGCCTGGCTCCACCGGAGATGCTGGCTCTGCTTGAAAAGATGGAAAAGAGCGAGGTCTTTTCCCATTGTCCCCATGGCAGACCGGTGATCAGGACTTTTGATAAGGCTGAGATTGAAAAGTGGTTCCACCGGGGTTAAGGCAATTTACGACAATTTCCTATTTAAACCAGGAAAACGGGGTTGAGACATTGGTCAAAAACCTGGATGACCGCAACAAATTAAAAATCCAGATTCTGGATAATTTCGTAAATATTCGGCTTATGCTATGAGTACTATTAGAGCCACTGCCTCGTAAATATTTGGCAGTGCTTCTTATGGAGGTAAGCCAAGCCGATCAGTTAGACATATGAGGTATGCTGGGTGTCCTGATCGCCTTTAAGAAGGAGTGCTGCCGAATATTTACATAATTTCAAACCATTATTTATCAGTATCGGGTACATCACATCTCTTACACCGTGCCTGCTCACATTCTTCACGGTAAGGGTTGATGGTCATCACCGGGCAACAGGAGTTTTTGACCACTTTGTCGGCTACAGAACCAAAGAGAACCCGCTCAAGTCCTTTGTATCCATGGGTTCCCATGATAACCAGGTTACAGTTTATCTCTGCGGCATAATCAAGGATTTCTTCGCCGATATCTCCGCTGAGCACCTTGCTTTGCACATCGGAAACAGAGAAGCTGTCAAGCATGTCTTTCTGTCTGTTTACAAATTCATCTATTTGTTCCTGTGCAGCTATGAAAAGTTCTTCTTCCAGGTTAGGCATGCTTACAGGCGGAACAAGAAAACCACTGTAATTTTCAAAATTCTGGACAACAAAGATAAAATGAAGCTTTGCTTTAAAAATTCCAGCCACATAGGCGGCAGATCTAACTATTTTTTCAGTATTTTCAGAAAAATCAATAGGGGTTAAAATGGTTTTAATTTCCTGCATGGTTCTCTCCTTTTTTTGCAAGGTATGTGTAGTTTATATTGATTGTTGCCGGGAAGGCGAATATGTTTATGTATTGAGTGAGCAAAGCTTTCGGAGAACATACTCTAATTTGTGGTTTTTGGAGATGAATAGATTATGTCTCTGTTTACTTTTTTTTATTTTTTTTAAAGTTGTACTATTTTATTCTAAAAAAAACCATGAAATTTGAGCCGAAATGGATAGCCTGGGAAATTACCCGCCGTTGTAATCTGGAATGTATCCATTGTCGTTCTTCCTCAGAGCTGGAAGTGTGTGGTCATGACGACTTTTCTTTTACCGAGGCCAGACGCGTTCTTGATGATATTAACAGCTATGCCAGCCCGGTCGTCGTCCTTTCCGGCGGGGAACCATTATTGCGGGATGATGTTTTTGATATTGCCGCTTATGGTACAGGGCTTGGGCTGCGGATGTGCATGGCCACCAACGGAACTCTGGTGAGAGATGATGTCTGCAGAAAAATAAAAAAATCAGGAATGAAGATGGTTTCGCTTAGTCTTGACGGGGCAAGTGCAGAAGTCCATGATAATTTTCGTAACCAGCTTGGTGCATTTGATGGTACCATGAATGCAGTTAAACTCTTTAATGAACATAAAATCCCTTTTCTTGTCAACTCATCGTTCACCATGAGAAATCGCGGGGAAGCGATAAAAATTTATGAACTTGTCAAGGGGTTGGGGGCTACGGCCTGGTATCTTTTCATGATTGTCCCCACCGGTAGAGGTGAGGAGATCATGGCAGAACTCATTCCTGAATCAGAGTACGAGAATATTCTCAACTGGCATTATGAGATGGAACAGGAAGAACCGGACATCCTGGTTCGCCCTACCTGTGCACCACAATATTATCGGATTGTTCTCCAGCGGGACAAGGCGGAAGGGGTGAAATCCAAACGGCGAACCTTGAAGTTTTCCACAGGTGGTTCCAAAGGTTGCCTGGCTGGACAGTTGATATGTTTGATTGATGTGGACGGCAATATCTTGCCATGCAGTTACTTCCCCAAGAGTTGTGGTAACATCCGTGAGCAGTCTTTTAAGAAAATCTGGGAGAGTTCGGAGCTGCTTCTGGAAATGCGTGATTTTAAAGGGTATGATGGTGCCTGTGGGCGTTGCGAATATGTTAACGCCTGCGGCGGGTGTCGGGCCAGAGCCTATGCCATGAGCGGAGATTATCTTGGCGAAGATCCCTATTGCAGCTATCAACCGGGTATATAAAACCTGAATCCGTGACGAAAAAGCATTGAACATGGGTAAGCTCTCACCTGCACCATAGCTGAAAGTGCTCAAGCCAGGCAGCCGTAGGCGACTCTTGCTGGCCAGCCTTGATTACTTTCATCTGCAGCACAGGTGAAAGTTCACGGATTCAGGAAAAAGATAAAAGAAAAAAAAGGATAATGGAACATTGATGAATGATACATTTCTGAAAGCCTGTCGAGGCGAGGACATAGATTATACTCCCATCTGGATTATGCGTCAGGCGGGCAGGTATTTGCCTGAATACCGGGCGATTCGCGGGAAAATCTCGTTTCTGGAACTTTGTAAAAATCCTGAGAGATGTGTTGAGGTTACTCTTCAGCCCATTGATATTTTCGGATTTGATGCCGCCATCCTTTTCTCCGATATCCTTATTCCCATGGAGGCCATGGGATTGCGGCTGGATTTTCATGATGGGCTGGGGCCTGTCTTTGCTGACCCGGTTCGCAGCCGGAAAGATGTTGACAGCCTGAGGGTTCCGGAGCCGGAGGATGCCACTGGTTTTGTCATGGAAACCATCAGGCTGCTTCGGGAAGTGCTTAAAGTGCCGCTGATTGGTTTTTCAGGGGCACCGTTCACCCTGGCGACATATCTGATTGAAGGCGGGTCATCCAAAGTTTTCCTGGAAACCAAAAAGATGATGTTCCAGGACCCTGAGCTGTACCATTTTCTTTTGAAAAAAATCACCAGTTGTACCAGCCTTTATCTGCAGGCCCAGGCAAAGGCCGGTGCCCAGGCTTTGCAGATATTTGACTCTTGGGCAGGGGTTCTTGCTCCCTGTGATTATACCCGTTTTGCCCTGCCTTATGTCCAGTCAATTATCAATGATTTGCGTAGAGTTACAGATATTCCGATCATATACTTTGCCAATAATGGTGCGACCCTGCTTGAACATACCGTGACCGCCGGGGCGGATGTGCTTGGACTGGACTGGCGGCTTAACATTAAAGATGCCATTGCCAGGGTTGGTAATCATGCTTTGCAGGGCAATCTTGATCCGCTGGCCCTTTTTCTTCCGGAAAAGGAATTACGACTCTGGATCAAACAGCTCCTTGATGATGCCAGGGGGGCAAAGGGACATATTTTCAATCTTGGCCATGGTATTGTCCCGCAGACTTCGCCGTCCCAGGTCAGGATTGCTGTGGATGCTGTGCATGAGTTCAGTTGTAAGTAGTCAAATTTAATATTATCTGAGATTTCAGCAATGGCAATTCCTGATATGGCAGCATGTATCCATCTCATGGGGAAGTATCGGATGCTTGATAACATCCGTCATCACTCCATAGTTGTGGCCCGGATTGCTGATCTGATTGTAGCTGAACTTGAGCACAATAATAAATTACCTGTTCCGAAGCGGTCTCTTGTTCTGGCGGGGGCGTTGCTCCATGATATTGCCAAGACTCCGTGCCTGACGGATGATTGTGAGCACGCGGCCTGCGGAGCTGAGATATGTCGTGAACATGGCTATGCGGAGATTGCCACAATTGTTGATGAACATGTTATTATCAGAGATTTTAATCCTGATCGTTACGCTGGGGGCAGGTTTACGGCGGAAGAAATTGTCTATTACGCCGACAAGAGGGTAAGGCATAAGCGGGTTGTCTCCCTGTTACAGAGATTGGAGTATATAATTGAACATTACGGCGGAAATGATGCAAGACGATACGCATTGATCGATGAGAATTTTCAACGATGTCAGCAGTTGGAAAAATACTTGTTCAGTTTTTTGCCTTTCCCCCCTGAAAAAGTGGAAGAGATGCTTGTCAGAGGGTGCTGGTGACAGGCTTACTAGTTTTGCGAGCAAGTAAACTGTCTGTATGTTACTGGGTATGGATAAAAGCTTTATGGAAATTACCCAGCAGGTTTACTGGACGGGCTGACTTTGCTGAAAAATCTATTCCCTTTTTTTGCTTTTCTTTATTTTTTCTCCAGTTTCAGAACTCCTTACTTGCGGGAAAGTAAAATGCCCCCTTTTCCATCATTCAGCCCATTTTAACCCCGATTTGCCCTGGTACCACCGCTCTGCGGGAACCAGAAGACAGAGGACAGAATAGTTTGATGCTTCGCAT
>CAZHPX010000005.1:0-18012 GCA_964534785.1 uncultured Desulfobulbaceae bacterium
TTATCCTTGAGATCATCAGCCTGATCTTTATTCTGCCCTGTTCTTTTTCCCGTTCAGTGGGTAAACAGTTCCTGATTCTGGCTTTGATCCTGATGCGTAACGCCTTCAAGGAGTTATCGCACTTTGATGAACCTGTTACTTTCATTGGTAATGAAGAGGCGATTCTTCGGATTATCTGTGATGGTTTCGGGGCCGTGATTATCTTTGCCTTGCTTGGACTGTACTATCTCGTTCAGAACCGTTACGGGGATGCCGGTGACAGGAAGATTGATAACCTTTATCAGTTTGTCGCCGCCAAGAAGGGGGTGGCATTGTTTTTGCTTTCTGCATTTGCGGTTATGGGAGGGATGACCATCTACAAGTTTGCCACAGGTCATTATTACGCTTATTTTTTCAACGATTTCTATACCCTGTTGATAATAACCGATATACTGCTTGTTCTGGTCGCCCAGTGTTATAATCAGTCTTCTTATGCGGTTTTTCGTAATTCCGGCTTCGCCCTGTGCACTATGATCATTCGCCTGGCTCTGGTTGCCCCGGCATATTATAATGTTCTCATGGGTGTGTCTGCTGTGCTGTTAGCTATTTGTTTAACTGTTGTTAGCCAGACTTTGTTCCCTCCAGGCAGGGGGGGTGTCCAGGGGTAAGTGTCTGTGAGTTCAGGTTACAGGAAACAGGTTACAGGGGAGGAGCTGACGGATCATGCGTCTTTTTGTTGCCATTGATCTTCCGGAAACGGAAAAAGAAAGACTGGCCAGGATTTGCTGCGGTCTAATCAATTCCCGCTGGGTAGAGCCGGAGCAGTTTCATCTGAATTTGCGTTTCATCGGGGAAGTGGACGGTGCCATGTTTCATGATATTCGGGAAGCCCTTGCTGAAATAAACTGGCGGTCGTTTTCCCTTCAGCTTGATGGGGTTGGTTTTTTCCCGCCCCGGGGAAAACCAAAGGTAATCTGGGCAGGGGTGCGGAAGAGTGGAGAACTGATAAAACTAAGAAACCGGATTGAATCCCGGCTGGTTGAAATAGGTCTGCAACCGGAAGGCAGAAAATTCGCTCCCCATATCACCATCGCCAGGTTGAAGAATACCCACCCGGTCAAGGTGGCCAGGTTCCTGGAAAGGTACAGTATGTTAACGGGAAACCCTTTCAGGGTGGATGAGTTTCATCTCTTCTCAAGTGTCCTTGGCCGGGACGGTGCTGTTCATTATCGGGAGGAGAGTTATATCAGAAGACAGAGTACAGAAGACAGAAAACAGAATCAGTAAGCTGCCTGCGGCAGTATTGTTTTGGATTTATTCACCTGGTAATCACCTGGTACCGCCGCTCTGCGGCGGCACCCCCACCATCACCAGTGCAGCAAAGGGTAAACACACAGTAAATTTAAAAATGCAGGGGACACCGTCCCACCGCAGAGCGGTGGGGCCGATGGGAGTTTTTAAAATTGCAAGGAGTAAGCTATGAATTTGAAAACAATGGCTGTAATGATCACCATCGGAGTTGTTGTCCTGTTTTTCTGTTGTAGCACGGCTGTTTTTGCTTATGGTGACGGTGACAGCATAGCTGATAAGGGAGCAGATAAATCTTCACAGGAGGTGGTTAAGGAAGATGCTTCGGATAAACTTATTGACCTTTCCAACCCGGAGGAGATGTCAAATCCTGACAAGTACCTGCAGTTCATGTCGGTTGCCTGGGATTGGCTTATAGCCAACAGCATTGGTATACTCATTGCCCTTGCTATTCTTGTTTTCGGTCGCTGGCTGGCCATGTGGTTTGCAGGCATGAGCAGAAAGGCGATGACCAGGGGCGGGGTAGATGTAACATTGGTCCGTTTTCTGGGTAAACTGATTTATTATGCTCTGCTTGCGGCTGTGGTGATTGCTGCTGCGGATCAGATGGGTATCAAGACCACTTCATTTATTGCCATCATGGGTGCTGCCGGTCTTGCTGTTGGTCTGGCCCTCAAGGATTCACTGACCAACCTTGCCTCGGGTGTGATGCTGATTCTATTTAGACCTTTCACTGTGGGTGATATTGTCACTGCCGGTGGAGTAACTGGCAAGGTGCGGCAGGTCGATATTTTCAGTACAATCGTTTTGACATTTGATAATCAGAAGTTTATTGTCCCCAACAGTATGATTACCTCTGATATTATTACCAATATCAATGCTGAGCCGACCCGCAGAGTTGATCTGTTGGTGGGTATCGGCTATGATGACGACATTCAACTGGCAAAAACCACCCTTCAGGAACTTCTTCGTGCTGACAGCAGAGTTCTTGATGATCCGGAACCGGTTGTGGCCGTTGCGGACCTGGGAAACTCCAGTGTTGATATTGTTGTTCGGCCCTGGGTTAAAACCGCTGATTACTGGGTTGTACGGCTTGATCTTATGGAACAAATAAAACTCACCTTTGACAAGAAGGGCATTTCTTTTCCTTATCCGCAACGGGATGTCCATTTGCATCAGAATATTGTAGACTGATAAGAGACGACAATTATCCTGATGCAGGGGGCTACCACTCCACCCGCCGGCAGTGATTTTCCACTTCCTGCCATAGTTTTTCCAGTCGTTTTTCAGAGACGACTATCTTTGTTCCCAGTTCCGGGGCAAAAACAGCAATTCTGAACTCTTTAACCATTTCCCGGTACTGATGGATGAGTTGCCGGCATTGTTGGTTGCCAGCCATACATTCATAATTTTTCAGTTCACTTAGTCTTTTGACTGCCGTGTTTAAACGGGCCTGTTTTTTCCTGTCCTTGAAGGGATCATGACCGGCTCGTTCGACTCTTATTTGCAAGGCCTGTAAATATCTACCTGTATCTTTAATGTTTTCCCAGGAGCAGGAAAAAAGAAAATCAGCAGGAATGATGGAGTTCAGCCAGTCCTGAAAACTCTGTTCCAACTCCTGGACGTGGTTTTTGTTTTTTTGGCATTTTTGGTATTGTTGCCTCCAGGCGTTAATAACTTCTTCGGTCTTTCTCCGTTCTCCGATAACTTGAATAATCAGGGTAATTATCTCTGATACCTTTTTGTAAATACCTTCTTTTTTAAGAGTAGATATTGTTTGGGTAAATGCCTTTTTATCGGGAATCATTCCGTTTTTGCATTTAAACAGTTCATTGAAAACAAAATCAGTCAATCCCCTGTTTAACTCGGCGGCGGTTATGTTTACACCGAGGGACAGCCATGAGGCAGAGTAGTTTGTCAATGCAGTCTTACATAGATTATTTATTTTTTTCCTGCATCCGGGAAACTGCAGGCAGTAAAGGGTTTGCAGGCCGGTGCGGGTGAGCTGCCTGGCTTTTTGTCTGTTTTCAAGATAACAGAAATCAATACCTGTCAGGTTTTGGTTGGTAATGAGAGCCGGGAAAAACAGGTTGCCCGCCGAATCGGATACCGGGGCGGATATATCTATTTTGTCGAAATCCCAGGTGGTTATATCTGTTTTTTCAGGAAGAATATCAGCGGTTTTTAGATTTGATTCTTTTTGGCTGTTCTTATGAGCGGTTATATTGCTGCCTGTTATATCCGGGGTGTTTTTTCTGGAAAAGGAAAGTATCACTGAAAAACTACGGCTTGTCATGGTAATCCTGCCATGGCTCTCAATAAGCTGATAACGCATAAGCAGGTGGGGGGGAAGGGTGCTGACCTGCCAGTCTGCCCGATTTATTTCCAGTTGATATTCCTGGCGGATTGCCCTTTCAAGAGCAGGATACAGTGAATCTTTATAGATGTTCATCCTGTCCATGACCCTTTCCACAGCATCCGGGATGGGTACCAGGTTTCGTCTTATTTTTTTGGGCAATTTTTTAAGCAGATAGAGGATTTTTTCATCAAGAAGCCCGGGAACAAGCCATTCAAACAGGGCCGGGGATATGTTTTCAACCTGTTGCTTTGGCAAATGCACGGTTACGCCGTCATCTTCCCGCCCCGGCTGAAATACATAGCTCAGTTTAAGCTCAAGGGAACCGGCCCGGATGGTTTTCGGGAACCTGTACAGTTCGTCTTGAATTGATTCGTCTCCGCCAATATCTTCTACTTGCATAAAAAGAAGCTTATCAGATTTCTTTTTTTTCAGGAACCTGTTCAGGGTGAACCTGTCATAGGACAGACCGGTTCGCTGGTTGTAAAATTCGTATAAAGCATGATCGCTTATGCGGAGATTGCGACGACGCAAACGATCCTCCATCTCTTCGGTTTCCTTAACCAGCTCAAGGTTATGATTAAGAAAAGAGTAATTTCCGCCCAGCTCTCCATTGACAAGGGCTTGATGAATAAAAATTTCTCTTGCTTCTTCCCGTGCTTTATGGCTGACTCTTCCGTAATTTATCCTTCGTCCGGCAACAATGGGCAGGCCGAACAGGGTTACCCTTTCCATTGCCTGAACCTGACCGCTTTTCTTTGACCAGTGGCATCCTGTATAGTTATATCTGCACAGGCTGCCGCCAAGTTCTTCCAGCCAGCTTTCATCTATCAGGGCAACAGTACGGGCAAATAATCTGGAAGTTTCAACAAAATCAGCGGCAATAATCCACTGGCGGGAAGAGCCGTTGCCGTCTTTTTGATTATGAAGACATGATCCCGGGAATATAACCACCTCTCTGCCGCCGCTGATAATATATGAATTCTTTTCTTTTTTCTTTTTATTTCCGATATTACGGAGAAAACCGCTGCACAGGGCCCGGTGAACAGGCTCGTATCCGGCTGGTTTTTTATCCGGTTGTGACGGTTTAAGATTACTTGTTTTTAATTGCCGGCTTATCTGCTCATGAATATCAAACCATTCCCGCATCCTCTGCCAGGAAAGAAAATGTCTTTTAGAAAATTTTCCCAAAGCCGAAGCGGTTTTTTTACCATCGCTGATTTCAAAAAATCTGTTCCAGATATTGAGAAGAGTCATGAAATCGGAACGGGGGTCAACAAACTCTTTTTGAGCTTCCTTTGCCTGCTGTTCTTTATTTGTCGGTCTCATCCTGGGATCCTGGATGGACAGAGCTGCAGAGATGATGGATATCTCTCTTAAACAGTTTCTCTCAGCCCCCTCGATGAGAATTCTGGAAATGGCAGGGTCAAGGGGAAGCCTTGCCATGATTTTCCCGTTTTCGGTGAGTTTGTTATCTTTTATATCTGCAATGGCACCGAGTTCTTTAAGAATACGAAACCCTTCATTGACTGATCTTGGGGTTGGCGGGTCAAGAAATGGAAACTGGCGTGGATCGCCAAGACCGAGGCTTATCATCTGGAGAATTACTTCAGCCAGGTTTGACCTTTGAATCTCAGGTCTTGTAAATTCCGGGCGGCTTAAAAAATCCTCTTCACTGTACAACCTGATACAGGTTCCCGGTGCTGTCCTGCCGGCCCGTCCGGCCCGTTGAGCACAACTTGCTTTTGCGATTCTTCGTACCTGGAGACTGGTTGTTCTGGAGCGGACATTATAGATGGGAATTCGTGCCTGTCCGCTGTCAATAACAAAATGAATTCCCGGGACGGTTATTGAGGTTTCGGCAATATTGGTTGAAACAATGATTTTTCGCTGTTTCACGCTCTGAAAAATTTTTCGTTGTTCACTGCCCTGCAGGCGGCTGAAAAGGGGCAGGATGAGGTGTCGCTTTAAATCAAGCTGATCCCGGAGGGTGGCAATACTGTCCATGATATCTCTTTCCGTGGCCATGAAGACCAGAATATCACCACCTGGCTTTTCACATAACTGCAATACCTGGCTGCAGGCCAGTTCAACCATGTTTTCCTGGTCATTGTCTTCATTATCATCAAAGAACTCAATGTCAACGGGAAACATCCGTCCTGATACCGTGATGATGGGGGCATTTCCAAAATGGCGGCTGAATTTTTCCGTGTCAATGGTGGCTGAGGATATAATCAGTTTCAGATCAGGTCGTCGGGGAAGAAGCTGTTTCAGGCAGCCAATCAGAAAATCAATATTGAGACTTCGTTCATGGGCTTCATCAAGGATGATGGTGTTATAACGCAGCAGCATCCGGTCGCTTCTTATTTCGGCAAGAAGCAGCCCATCGGTCATGAACCTGATCCTGGTGGTCGCAATGGTGCGGTCGTTAAACCGCACCGCCGAGGCAACAAGCTCTGGAGCTTGAATTTCTTCAGCAACCCGCCTTGCCATGGCAATGGCTGCCAACCGCCTGGGCTGGGTGCAGGCAATCATCTTTTTATTGCCAGGACCGGCTTCAAGGCAGATCTTGGGGAGTTGAGTGGTTTTGCCGGAGCCGGTATCACCGGCAACTATAACAATCTGGTTTTCTTGTATCGTCTTTAAGATAATGTCTTTTTTGACATTAATTGGTAATTCGGGCGGTATTTTAAGGTTCAAGTTTTTTTATTTTTCACTTAAATTTTATGGGTAAACAGTTACAGGTTATAGGTGACATAATAACCAGAGACCATGGGCGACACACAGGTTCGCCCCTACAGGAATATTGCCCCGATTCACCGCTTTTTTTTGTTTAAATACTTATTTGCAAATGCCTCTTCTGCTGCAGGGCTTCCGATCATGATTATTTCATCCTGATCCTGAAATTCAGCGGCTGGATCAGGACTGACAATCTGTTTACCCTGGCGGTTTATTGCTATGACCGTACACTCAGTTCTTTCTCTGATTCTACCTTCAATAAGAGATGTACCAACCAGTACACGGGGAACTGTCCTGCTGAAAATATTGAGACCTTCAGTGAACATGGACAGCTCATTGGGACGGAGAAAGTTAAGAATGCTGTTAGCTCCGAGTGTTGCTGATGACATGACCAGATCAGCCCCGGCTCTGTATAGTTTGGCAACCGTTTTTTCTTCGACTGCCCGGCTTATAATCTCGATATCCGGGCGAAGCCTCCGACAATAAAAGGTAAGGTGAATATTCATTGCATCGTTATGGGGAGTGATCAGAACCGAACTGGCATTTTCTATGCCGGCATTACGGAGAATATTGAGATCAGTTGCATCACCGTGGACATGATGCCCGTTGTTTGTCCTGATCATGCCCGTTGTTTTTTCAATAATTGTATAAGGTACCTGGTGCTCGTCCAGGGTTTCGGCGGCAACACTGCCCACCCTTCCCCCCCCGATAATCAACACCGGTGCATCTTTACTGTTTAATGGAGATGATGTGGCGAATATTTTTTTATAACTGTCTATCTGCTCTTCCGAGCCTGCCATAACAAGAACCTGGGCGGCGGTGATAATAGTCTGGGGCAGGGGGGGAATGAATTTCCCCCTTTCCCAGATACCGACCACCGTCAGTCCTGTTTTTTCCCGGATACGGGTGCTTATCAGGTTTTTGTTTTCAAACGGGGTGCCTGCAACCAGTGCCTCTGCAATCAGAAGCCGTCCGAAATTGCCGACAACACTGGCCCCTTGAGAAGTTCCTTTGACCCTGACAGCCATTCCTTTGCCTAACATTTTCATAAACTGAAAAACATGAGTATTGCCTGTATATTCGAGAATATCAACAGAGTTGTCGTTGTCGGCATTGGTGACAATGGGTACCTTACTGGTAAGGTCCCGTATCGTAAAGGAGATTGATGTGTTGGTCATATCGTCGTTGGTGGCCACGACCAGGGCCGCATTTTGTAAGCGGAGATTATTAAAGGTTTCCGGGGCGTCATAATCGCCGACAACAACATTGTAACCCTGATTATGAAAAGTTTGTGCCTCATTAAGATCCGGTACGACAAGGACATAGGGGTAATCATATTTTTTTAACTTTGGAATGAGGTTTGCGGTTACCGGGTCAAGATTGGTGATAATGATGTGGTCCTTTGTTTTCTCAGGTAACTCTAAAGGTGTCTTTGCTTTTTGCTGGGCATCAAGCCAGGGTAGATAAAAGAAATTGACAAAAGTAAAAGGAAGAATGACAAGGAGAAAAACAACCCCGGAGATGAGGACGATGAGGGTGAAGAAGCGGCCAAGGTCAGAATGAAAGGTGATATCGCCAAAACCAAGGGTAGACATGACTGTCAATGACCAGTAAAATCCGGTCAGCCATGTGTACTCTCTTCCTTCGTGTTGCATTAGAACGTGGAACAGTATGCTGTAAAGACAGACGATTCCAACGAGAAAAATAATGTATTTGGAGAGAAACACGAAGTTTCTTCTCGTCGTTTTGTTCTGGAGAAAATAGATAAGTACCGGGAAAGCTTTCATGTATCAATTCTCGGTTTTATTTTTACCGTTATAGAGGCTGTAGCCATTTTTACCGCTTTTTTGAATAACATCACGGGCATGTACCTTGATGCTGGTTTCCCCGCAAAGCTCAGTAACAGCGGCAAAAAAATCAGGAGAAGGGACAATTGTAATATCTTTTAAAATTTCAACATCAACCTCACCCCTGCCGTTAAAATGAAAGGTCAGGTTAACCGGCACTTTTCCGTGAAAGAAATAAAACAACTCTTTCAGTTTTCCCAAGTGCTGGCGGGAAGTTTTTTCTGCCTGAAGACAGATGGTGGTTTTTTCTGTATATTTTGTTAAACCATCGACAAGGGTGTCGATGGTTTCGGCAATGATTTTCGGTCCCCGTTCGCTCTGCTGTACGGTACCAAGAATAATTAATGGTTTTTCACTATTCAGCAGATGGGAATACCTGGCATAGGTTGAAGGGAAAACGACAACCTCCACGCTTGAAGTCATATCTTCAAACACGGTAAAAGCCATGGGGTCGCCTTTTCTTGATTTATGTTCCTTGACATGCTTTATCAAGCCACCGATGCGGACGGCCTGATTATCACCCAGGCTTGCCAGTTGTTCTATTGTGGAATTGGTTATTCTCCTTATATCAACAACTGCTGATTCAAGGGGATGACCGGTGAGGAAAAACCCAACGGTTTCCTTTTCAAAACGAAGCTTCTGGAGTTGCGGCCATTCATCAATGTCCGGCAGAGTTGTTTCTTGATTTATATTTGGATCAGCTTTTTTTTCAGGTTTTGTCTCCTTGATTATACCAAACAGGCTCATCTGGCCGCTTAATCTGTCCCGCTGCACAGCTTTAGCCCGTTCAAGAGCCAGATCAAGTCCTTCCATATATTGGGCCCGGTGAGCTCCAAGTGAGTCAAATCCGCCCGCCTTGATCAGGCTCTCTATCACCTTGCGGTTTACCTTTGTCGAGTCTACGCGATTACAGAAATCAGCTAGAGATTTGTAGTGCCCACTATCTTTTCGTTCGGCAATGATGGATTCAAGTGCGGCCCCGCCGACATGCTTGACCGCTGCCAGCCCGAAGCGGATTCTATTTTTGATAACGGTAAAGTCATCAAGAGATTCGTTGATGTCAGGAGGAAGCACATCAATGTTCATCCGCTTGCATTCATTAATATATTTTACCACCTTGTCGGTATTGTCCACATCACAGGAAAGCAGGGCGGCCAGGAACTGGTGAGGATGATGTGCTTTGAGCCATGCGGTCTGGTAAGCTGTTAAAGCATAGGCAGCGGAATGGGATTTATTGAAACCGTAGCCGGCAAATTTCGCCATCAGGTCAAAGATATATTTTGCCTTGTCCGTCGGGATTTTATTTTCAGCACACCCAGCCATGAATTTCCCCCGTTCTTTTTCCATGACTTCAGGGATCTTCTTGCCCATGGCCCGGCGGAGGATATCCGCATCACCGAGGCTGTATCCGGCTAAGATATTGGCTATTTTCATAACCTGTTCCTGGTAAACAATAACCCCGTAAGTTTCTTCAAGCACTGGTTTAATGTCCGGGTGCGGGTATTGTGCTACCTGTCTGTTGTGTTTGGTATTAACAAAGGTATCCACCATGCCGGAGTCAAGCGGGCCGGGACGATAGAGGGCAACCAGGGCAATAAGATCTGAAAACTGTTCAGGTTTCATTTTGATGAGCAGCTCCCGCATCCCGTCACTTTCCAACTGAAAAACCCCCAGGCTGTCCCCCCGGCAGAGCAGATCATAGGTCTTGGGATCATCCATGGGAATTTTGGCAAGATCGACTTCACTGCCGATATAGTGGTGAACAAGTTTCAAGGCCCGGTCGATGACGGTCAGGGTCTTCAGACCGAGAAAATCGAATTTGATCAATCCGGTTTTTTCGGTGTATTTCATGTCGTACTGGGTCAGGATTTCTTTTTTTGGGCCAAGGCATACCGGTAGATATTCTACCATTGGTTTGGGAGAAATAACCACTCCGGCGGCATGGGTTGACTTGTGCCGGCAAAGACCTTCCAGGGTCTGGGCCACGGAGAGCAGCTCTTTAATATCATCATTGTTCTCCATGGCATTTTTTAAGCGTGGTTCCCTGGCGATGGCTTTCTTGAGGGTTATTTTCATCTCCTCCGGTACCAGTTTGGCTATTTTATCAACCACCGGCAGTGGTATCTCCAAAACTCTGCCAACATCGCGAAGCACGGCTCTGGCCTTCATGGAACCATAGGCTACTATCTGGGCGACATGCTCAGCACCGCCATATTTTTTACGAACATAATCAAGCACTTTGTCTCTTCCATCCTTGCAGAAATCAATATCAAAATCCGGCATGGACATCCTTTCCACATTGAGAAATCTCTCGAAAATAAGCCCGTAGGGAATGGGGTCAATATCGGTGATAGTCATGGCGTAAGCGGCAAGACTGCCTGCCCCTGAACCACGGCCCGGACCAACCGGGATTTTCTGTTCTTTTGACCAGATGATAAAATCGGCAACAATGAGAAAATAACCGGCAAAGCCCATGGTTTTGATAATATCAATTTCCATGGTCAGTCTGTCTCTGTACTGCTGTTCAAGTTCCTTGTTCACCCCCTGCAGTTCCCGCAGGTGGTCAAGTCGTTTTGCCAACCCTTTCCAGCAGGCCTTTGTAAAGACTGTTTCCAGGGTTTCATTTTCCGGTACCGGAAAGATGGGAAAATGATTTTCCCCAAACGATAATTCCAGGTTACACCGCTCTGCAACTTCCAGGGTATTGGTCAGGGCTTCCGGGCAATAACCAAACTGAGCCGCCATTTCAGATGCGGACTTGAAATATAATTCGTCGGTGGCAAAACGAAACCTCTTGGGGTCGGTCATGGTATGACCGGTCTGGATGGCAAGCAGTACTTCGTGGGCATATGATTCTTTTTTGGTGAGATAATGGCAGTCATTGGTGGCAACAATTTTTATGTCTAACTCTCTGCCAAGCTCTAATAAGCCCTGGTTGGCTGTTTTTTGTCTGGGGATACCGTTTTCCTGAATTTCAAGATAGAGACGATCGCCAAAAAGGCTGAGCATCTCTTTTGCCTTATCTCTGGCACCATCCGGATCATTGTTGGTAATCCGCCAGGGGATTTCGCCATGCAGACAGGCACTTAAGGCTATCAAACCTTCATTATGGCGGCCAAGAAGTTCCATGTCTATGCGGGGGCGATAATAAAAACCTTCGGTCTGGGCAAGGCTGGTCAGTTTCATCAGATTCTGGTAACCATCTTTATTCATGGCCAGTAAAACCAGATGAAAATTATGACCGGCGGTGTTGTTGTGAATCAGACGGCTTTTTTCAGCGACATAAAACTCACAGCCGACAAGGGGTTTTATTCCGGCTTTTTTGGCTTTTTTGTAAAACTGAAGGGCCCCGTACATTGCCCCGTGATCGGTGATAGCCACGGCTTCCATTTCATACTCAAGGCTGCGGCTGATAAGATCATCAAGACGAATGGCCCCGTCAAGCATGGAAAACTGGGTGTGAACATGGAGGTGAATAAATGGTGCAGACATGATTTTTTTTGGTTTGGAGTTTTGGGTCTGGTCGGTTTAATTGCCAAGTCAGATCGTCATATGTTAATTAATCCATGGAAAAGGTTTAATTTTTTGATATTCTTCAGGGAAAGCCATAAATCTTCTTCGCTGTGCGGTTCAAGGGTTATGATCGGTTTCAACTTTGCCTGCCGCAGGTGAGTAAACAGAGCAGTAAACTCAAAATTTCCGCTGCCAACTGCAAGATGCTGATCACCACTGCCGTCATTGTCGTGGATGTGAATCTGGCCAAGCCACGGGGAAAGCTCTTCCAGCCATGGCTGCCAGCCGGTGCCGGCAAAAGCCAGGGTATGACCGGTGTCAAGACAGAATCCGATATTGCTGTAATCTTTGCCCAGGGCCAGAAGGAGAAGTTTATGGATTGCCGGTGAGGTTTCGTAGGTGTTTTCAAACATTACCATGGTGTTACTTTCAGCAGCAATGGGGATAAGTTCCGACCAGGTTGCAAGCGAAACCTCAAGCCAGCGGTCAATGTCATATAAGTGTTTGTTATTTTCAAAGCCAAGATGACAGACAATGGAGGCAGGCTTGAAGATGGGAATCAGGGAAAACGCCAGGCCAAGTTTTTCCCGGGTCTTGTCAACCATCTGCTGGTCAAACCCGCCGGGAACAAGATCATTAAACGGGGCGTGCAGGGTGCAGGGTAAACTATGTTTTTCGAGCTGCTCTGCAAGGGCAAGAAAATCTTTTTTATCCGTATCCCAGAGAAAATTCCCTTCCAGCCCTATTTCCGGGCGGAGTCGGTGTCTGACAGCAAGAGCCAGCAGATTTTTTTTCATCTGCTCAAAAGGGGCATTGATGAAACAGTTATCAATAATACTTTTATAATGGTTATCTGTCTCCTGTGCCTGTTCTTGAATTACCATTTTATTGTTTATGATAATATCAGCTTTGCCTGATTTTCTTTATCAGGGCAGTGGTTGAACATTGATGTTCAAAAATAATCCTTTTCACCTGCCCGCCTTCTGCCTTGACCTCAGCCGCTCCGACGATTTGTTCTTCCCGCCAGTCCGCACCTTTAACCAGTACAGCCGGCATGATGCTTTTTATCAGGTTCAGCGGTGTATCTTCATCAAAAACAGTGATAAAATCAACACAACCAAGGGCGGCAAGAATTCTTGCCCGCTCCTGTTCATTATTAACTGGTCTGTTGTCACCTTTGAGCAAACGGATTGAACGATCTGAATTAAGCCCGACAATCAGTAAATCGCCACAAGCTCTTGCCTGCTCCAGATAATCCACATGGCCGGGATGGATAAGGTCAAAACAACCATTGGTGAAGACAATCCGGCTTCCCTGGCGTTTAATGTTTTTAATCTTATCCAGCAAGCCGGAAAGTGAACATATTTTATCCCGATCAGCATTGAGCCATGGCCGCTCCCCGATTGAACAGAACCTCTCCCGTGCTTTTTCAACCGCATCCTCAGGTAAGATGTACTGCAGAGATTCGGCTTTCTGACCGGCCTCGGCCAGGATTTTTCCGTCTGGAGCAATTATCATGGAGTGACCGCCAAGCATATAATCACCAACTTTGCCACAGCCATTGGCGGCAATCATAAAAGCCTGGTTCTCAATGGCCCTGGCCTGAAGGAGAATCCGCCAGTGGTCAACCCTGATCTCCGGCCAGCCGGCGGAGACAATCAGGATAGCAGCACCTTTGAAGGCGTGAGATCCGGATAATTCCGGAAAGCGGAGGTCATAGCAGATCAGCGGGCCGACCATGTCTGTACCAATGGCTACAGGTTCCGGTCGGTTGCCGGCCGCAAAAAACTGGTCTTCCTTCCAGAGGGTAAATAAATGCTGTTTGCGATATTTGCCGATAATGCCGCTCCCATCCACCATAAACATGGTGTTCCATGGTTTATCGCTGTCCCTGCCCGGAGGTTCCAGAAAACTGCCGATGAAAATATACTCTTTTGCGGCTGCAATGGCTCGTAAATCTTCTATGATCGCAGAAGTTTCAGCCGCTGATTCAAGGCAGTTTAAATAATCAAACCCGGTTGCCCATAATTCTGGCAGAACTATCAGAGTGCCGGCTGCCGAATTAATATTGTTGAGCATCAGCCGCAGCAATGCCATATTTTTTTCCACTGCTCCGGTTTGAGTTTCAAGCTGAATAGCCACCACTGCGGAAATTTTTCCCCCTTTCATGCCTGTAGCTCCTTAAGAGCGGTTTCAGCAAGACTCCCCACTGTAAAGGTCAGAAACTGTCCTTCGTCATATATTGATATATTTATTTTATTTTTATCTGGATCACCGGCAAGAGCCAGCAATCTTTCCCGGGCGGGTTGTATGCGTAAAGAGCCGCAGAGCCTGGCGGCAAGGCCACACACCATCATGTCGTCGCTCTCAAGATAGGAAGGAATATCATTTAAATCCCCTTTTTTTACAAGCAGGTTTTTTCGCTCTGTACAGAGTCTGTTTAACCCCCATAACAACCCTCTCTGCAACACCTCATGTTCAAGGAAATTCCCGTCCTGGGCCAGCTCCGGCCCGTCGGGACGGGTATAGGAAATCAACATGTGAATATATTCTTCAGCCAGGCCGTCATGGTGGTGCATACTCTCTGCCATGGACTCCGGTGCCCCCCAGCCAATGCCGCCGGATTCGTCATTGAGGCTCCAGAGAAACCGTCGCATTATAATTCTTCCCTCTTCCATGTCCTGCTCTGCCAGCCGGGCCGTCATCATTCCCATGCTGCTGATGGCATGCCAGCGTAACAGTTCATTATGATTGCAAATTGCGAAAAACAGGGCGTTGACAGCTTCCTTGGCAGGAAGTTGATTCATTCCTGCCAGGACCGTATCAAGCTCAGATTTAAGGAGAAGTTTTAATACTTCTTCTTTCAGTTGTCTGGTTCCCATGAATTTATTCTGCCGGGGGCAAGGTGAAAACCCGTTTGCCAAGTTCAGCATCAAGGAGAAACAGCCCGGAAGGATTATCCTGGATAAGTTTCAGCTTATCAACGACCTCGCCGACAGAGGCTTCCTCCTCAACCTGTTCGGAAACAAACCATTGAAGAAAAATCTGGGTGGCGTGATCTTTTTCCTTAATCGCAAGCTCCATCAGATCATTAATCAGACTGGAAACAAGTTGTTCATGTTTTAAAATATGCTCAAAAGCAGCAAGGGGACTCTCCCATTCGCTTTCCGGTTTTTCGATGGTGTTGAGAACTACCCTGGCACCTCGTTCGGCAACAAAATCATAAAATTTCATGGAGTGCATAAGCTCTTCCTGTATCTGGCTGTGCATCCAGGTCGCAAATCCGCCAAGGCTTATCGACTGGAAATATGATTTCATGGACAGGTAAAGATAGGAAGAGTATATTTCGGCATTGATCTGGTCATTAATGGCTTTTTGGATTTCTTCTTTCAACATGATTTTTCCTATAATTAGGTAATGGTTAGGGAATATTCCTTTTGGGGAAAATGGGTTGTTTTTTCATAAAAAAACGGTTTTTATCATTTCTGACCTGAATCCTGCGATCCCGAAGGGTGCCATGATATGATAAAATAATGTTCACCTGACAAGTGAGTTGCATTACCTGCATGTTTGCGTATAACATGCTGTTTTTTCATATATTTTTTTTATTTTCCTCATATCGGCGTGCAGAACTCAGGTCTGAATTTTTATCTTATCTTAACTTGTTTATTTTCTCAAGACAATATCCATGCAGAAAACTATTCTTATAACCGGTGCTACCTCCGGATTTGGTCTGGCCTGTGCCGAGCGGTTTGCCCGTGAAGGCTGGAAATTAATCATCACCGGCAGACGCGGGCAGCGGTTGGATGATTTTTGTCATAAGCACCCTGGTATTCCTGTTCACCGGGTTGTTATGGATATACGGCAGAATAGTCAGGTGATAAATACAATTAATGAATTACCCGCAGAGTTCAGCGATATCGATGTCCTTGTCAATAATGCCGGTCTTGCCCTGGGACTCAGCAATGCTGATAAAGCTGACATTGAAGACTGGAACACGATGGTGGATACCAATATAAAGGGATTGATCTATATTACCAGGGTGGTGCTGCCGGGCATGGTCAGGCGAAATACGGGACATATTATTAATATAGGTTCAGTTGCCGGGAATTATCCGTACCCGGGAGGAAATGTTTATGGAGCGAGCAAGGCTTTTGTCAAGCAGTTTTCCCGTAACCTGCTCTCTGATCTGGTTAAGACCAGGATCAGGGTAACCAATGTTGAGCCCGGGCTTGCTGAGAGCGAATTTCCTGTGGTTCGTTTTCATGGTGATAGCAGGCAGGCCGAGGCAGTGTATCGGAGAGCCGAGCCTTTGATTCCTGATGATATTGCTGAAATCGTTTACTGGGTAACCAGTGTGCCGCCCCATGTCAATATCAACACTGTTGAGGTTATGCCGGTCTGTCAGAGTTGCGGTCCTTTTACCATTCACAGGAATGACGATGAACTCACAGGCGACAGCCAGTTAAGGAGAAACATATGCGACGAGTTATGATTACAGGAATGGGAATCATCTCTTCCCTTGGTAATAATCTTGCCGATACCATGTCATCATTAAAGGAGGGGCTCTCAGGAATTAAATATCAGCCTGCCTATGAGGAATTTGGATTCCGTTCCCGAATCGGTGCTTTTACTGATATAATTCCCAGTGATCATATCGATAAAAAAGTCCGTCGTTTCATGGGTGATGCCGCTGCCTATGGTTATCTTGCCATGCATCAGGCCATTGATGATTCAGGATTAACGGAAGATGAGGTTTCCAGTTCACGAACCGGCCTGATAATCGGCTCCGGCGGCACTTCTGCAGAAAATGTGATTCTAAGCGGAGATGTAATCCGCCGGAAAGGGCTGAAACGCTTAAGCCCTTTCATGGTTCCCCGTACCATGTCCAGTACAGTTTCCGCCTGCTTGACTGCACCGTTTAAGATTAATGGTGTGTGTTATTCCATATCTTCTGCCTGTGCCACCGGTGCCCATTGTATCGGGGTTGCTGCTGAACAGATAATGCTTGGTAAACAGGACATGGTTTTTGCCGGAGGCTCTGACGAGGAACACTGGAGCCAGACCGCCATGTTCGACGCCATGGGTGCCTTGTCAACAAAGTTCAACGACAGGCCGGAAACAGCTTCCCGGCCATATGATATCGACCGGGATGGTTTTGTGGTCGCCAATGGAGCCGGAGTGGTTGTTGTCGAGGAATTTGAACATGCCTGCAAGCGGGGGGCAAAAATTTACGGTGAGCTGATTGGATACGGTGCCACTGCTGATGGTTTTGAGATGGTTGCTCCCTCAGGAGAAGGAGCGGAACGATGTATGGCCATGGCTGTTAAAGAGGCAGGATGTAAGATTGATTACATAAATGCCCATGGAACATCAACTCCCATTGGTGATCTGCTTGAGCTGCGGGCCATTGGTAAGGTCATGGGGCAGGATTGTCCGCCCATAAGTGCGACAAAATCGCTTTCCGGTCATTCTCTCGGAGCCGCCGGAGTCCATGAAGCAATTTATTCACTGCTCATGCTCCAAAATAACTTCATTGCCGGTACAGCCAATGTTGACAATATTGAGCCCGAGGCGGCAGCCATGGATATTGTCCGGAAAACCAGAACCGTACAGCTTGAGACCGTGATGTCCAACAGTTACGGGTTTGGCGGCACCAATGCCTGTTTGATCTTTAAAAAGGTATAATTATTATGGGAAGATACTGAAAAAAGTATAATGCTGCGGAAACAGGGGGGGCGATTTAATGCTCTCTAAACAAAAAATTCAAATTCCCATTGCGTTTCTGTCAGGTGAAGCGGGGGGTAGAATGCTTCTTTTTCCACTCGTTGTTCAAGAAATACATTCGTCAACATTTCTATGCTAACACCTCGATGCCGTGCTGGCCGACTTATACGAATTAATAAATCTCGATCTACTGGAATGAAAAAACTGTGACTAAGCTGTTCTGATACTTCAAAGTCTGCCGGCTCTGTTTGATCCCAACAATCGGCTAAACTGTGAGTATCCCAGAATTCAGCCATTTCTTCATAATTTTTGTGTTTCGGTATATGCTTACTTTTTTTCATATTTTATTCTCTCTTTTTTATCCATATCACGTGCACTTATGATTAATCACGGATTTTTTCTTGTTCCCATGCTCCAGCGTGGGAACCCCCATCCACTCGAAACAGAAGTAGCATTCCCACGCAGAGCGTGGGAACGAGAGGAAAAATTTTTCTCTTTCTTCTTTTATTTTATCATACTGTCAACTAATAAGTCACAGGAAGT
>CAZHPX010000006.1:0-15788 GCA_964534785.1 uncultured Desulfobulbaceae bacterium
CTTACCTGTTCGATATTCTGCTGTTCAAAAAACTTCTTATTGATAATTGTTCTCATAAAACTTTGTTTTTCCGGTACATTAAAATATGTATGATCAACTTGAAATAGTCACCATTGACGGTCCTTCCGGGGCAGGAAAATCAACGGTTTCCCGGATGCTTGCCAGCGAGCTTGGTTTTTTGTACCTTGATACCGGGGCCATGTATCGGGCTGTGGCCTGGGGATGTTTGCGGGCTGGGGTTGACATTGATGACAATGATGCGGTTGGCGTGATTACCCATGATATGGAGATTATTTTAAAACCGGCGAAAACCCTTGCTGATGATATTCAGGTTTGTTTTAATTCAAAGGAAATTGGCAGACTTATCCGTACTCCGGAAATGGGAATGGCAGCTTCAAAGGTGTCTGCCTTGCCGGTGGTTCGGGAAAAACTTACCTTTCTCCAGCAGAAAATGGGAAAAACAGGAAAACTGGTTGCCGAGGGGCGGGATACAGGTACAGTGGTTTTCCCCCAGGCTGCCTGGAAATTTTATATTGATGCCACACCTGAAGAACGGGCAAAAAGAAGAATAAAACAACTTCGTGAAAATGGGGATATAGTTGAAGATGAAAAGAAAATTCTGGCTCAGATTATCAAGAGAGACGAAGATGATAAACAGCGTAGCATCGCCCCGCTTAAAGTGGCCGCAGATGCAGTGGTGATTGATGCAACAGAATTAAATGCTGATCAGGTTACGAAGGAAATGTTATTGGTAACAGGGAGGTTAAGGACGGGATGTCGTTATCCATAAATTCGTTGGAACAACTTGATACAGAAAGTGATTTCATCTTGCCCTGCCATTAACATTGAAATTCAGGATTGGTATTCCGGGATTTCAATGTTAATGGTGGTGTATGGTATAAAAAAAATAATAACAAAGCTTGAGAAAGCCATCCTCAGATCCCCGGTTGTATCCCTTGTCGGTCCGCGACAGTGTGGAAAGACAACCCTGGCAAGATTATTGGGTAATAAACACAAGGTGACATATTTCGACCTTGAGTCAATACCGGATCAAAGGAGACTGCAAAATCCGGAACTTATGCCCCTCTCACTTGAGGGGATGGTTATTCTGGATAAAATCCAGAATAATGCCTGAACTTTTCAGTGTACCCAGGATGCTGGTGAACGCTTACAATTAATCTATATCTTCCATGGGTCTGCCGCAACAGACCGGTACGGAATCACCTGGTTTCAGTAGGGAATACTTGTTACAAATTGTGCAGATCACGGTACATTCTCTATCTACCTCATCATCGGTGTAGACAGTTTTACCTGGCACACCTTCAATTATAAAACGGGCGACCTTTGATTTTGCGGGGATGAACTCTCCAATGGGTTCCATTCGTTTGTTGTTTGCGATACAGTCAACCATAATTCTCCACAGGGTCTCCATATCGGCGGTTTCCTGGGGGGTGTCCGTATGAAATTCGACAATATTATTATCAATAAATATTTTCATGACTGCTCCGTAAATATTCCGGCTGAAAGGTTAAGTGTGACCAGAAAAAATAATCAGATTACTTTTTCCACAGAAGCGATTTCCCCGCCTGCCTGGAGTTCGTTAACGGTTTTCCCTACGATTTTCCCCAGTTCTACACATGATTTAAGATGACTATGTTCAGGCACATACTGAACCTTGAGACCAGAATGACAGATAGTGAATTTCAAATCCGTCATGGTCTGGTTCATTAACTTTACCGACTCACCTGACCAGCCATAAGACCCAAAAGAAGCCCCAATCTTGTTTATAGGTTTCAAGCCCCGCATATACATGAGAAAGCCTGCCATTTCCGGTAACAATCCATTATTAAGGGTTGGACAGCCAAGGATAATGGCACTGCTTTTCAGAACTTCGGTCATGACATCGCTGCGGTGATTTACCTTCAGGTCAAGCATCTTGTAGCTGATTCCCTGGTTCTCAAGTCCAGCGGCAACTGCTTTGGCCATCATCTCCGTGGAGTGCCACATTGTATCGTAAATAATCAGGGCCTTGCCATCACCTTTCTGGGTTGACCATTTATCATATGCTGTAATTATTTTGCCGGGATTACTCCGCCAGATAACTCCGTGATCCGGGGCTATGATTTTTATCGGCAGGTTCATCTCCTGAACTTTTTTTAAGAGTTTTTGAACCAGGGCGGAGTAAAGGGTCAGGATATTTGCGTAATATTTTTCCCCTTCATGCATGAGAATATCCTGGTCAATCTCATCGTCAAACCTATCACTGGTGGCGAGGTGTTGACCAAAGGCATCACTGGAAAAGAGAATCTCGTCTTCTTTGAGATAGGTGAACATGGAATCCGGCCAGTGGAGCATTCTGGTTTCCAGAAAAGAGATGGTCTTTTTACCAAGACTTATCTCTTCGCCAGGGGTGATCACATAATAAGGCCAGTCTTCCTGGTGAAAATGTTGAAGAAGAGCCTTTTTCCCCATCTTGGAGCAGAAAACCTTTTCCGGTTTAACAATTTTCATAACTTCGGGTAATGAACCGGTGTGATCCATTTCCACATGGTTGATCACGAGATAATCAATTTTATCGGGATCTATAATGTTGCGGATATGATGCATGAACTCACTGTAATACGGTTTTTTAACCGTATCAATCAAGGTTACTTTTTCATCAATGATAAGAAAGGCATTATAGGTGGTACCGCGATTGGTTGAGTAGCCGTGAAAATCACGGATAAGCCAGTCAACAGCCCCAACCCAATAAACATTTTCGCTAAGCTGAACGGTTTGCATTACAGTTCTTCTCCTTGTTTTTAGCGACTTTTTGCCAATAATCGCAGCACCGGAGGGCACTGTGATTATTTATGAAATATTTCAGGTGTAACATTTTTTATTGAAGGTTCTGCAAATCAGGACTCTTCAAACTCTTCTTTTCCGGCTCCGCAGACCGGGCAGACCCAGTCTTCCGGTACATCTTCCCAGGCTGTGCCGGGGGCAACCCCGTTGTCCGGATCTCCATCATTTGGGTCGTATTCATATCCACAAAGAACACAAGTATATTTCTTCATTGTATTTTCCTTTTGTTGAGGTTGTTTTTCTTCAGCGGTAGCAGCATCTTCCGCTATAACTGATCCCGGACCTGCAAGAGGCTTAAAAGCAGCCTTGGTAGCTCCGCAGACCGGACAACGCCAGTCATCCGCAATATCTTTAAAAGCGGTGCCTTTTTTTATTTTTCCCTTTCGATCACCTTTATCTGGATTATATATATATCCACAGTTAACCATTTGACATTGATACATTTCCTCTGGTTGTACCATGAGCTGCCTCCTTGTTTCTGCCTGACTATATATTGACACGCCGATTTTGACATGCCGATTACTGGTATTTTTATGATTTCCAGAGACCATGCAGGTTACAGTATTCACGGGCTGAAACCTCAGATGCATCAATACAGAATAATGCCTCAGGGGCCTGACCCGGGGCAAGTTTCCGGCGATAGACCTGGTCGCCTGCAATCAGTTCTATCCACTCAATCCAGTGTTTTTCTTCCATAGGGTGGGCAACAGAACCAACATTTACCTGAAAACCATTGTCGGTTTTTGTGATGACCGGAACATGTTTTTCCAGGGCAGCATCCACGGAGTTTTCAGTAAGAAGATCCATGGGGCTTCCGCAGCAGCTCAGCTCTCCGGCACCGGTGTGCATAATTTCGACGATATTTCCGCAGAGGCCGCATTTGTAAACTTCATTGTTTTTTGTCATGGTAATTCTCCTTTCATGGTAGATAATGGTTTTCAGCGGTTCATGGAAACCTGTTCTCCGGAACCGAACCGCTGAAAACCTGGGAACTTATCATAAATTATTTGGCATGTTTGGCAAGATAATCGGCAACTCCTTCCGCGGTTGGTTTCATGGCTTCTTCTCCTTTCTGCCAGTTGGCGGGACATACATCTCCGTGTTCCTCGTGAAAACGCAGGACATCAACCATCCGCAAGGCTTCATCAATTGAACGGCCAAGGGGCAGATCGTTGATTACGGTATGACGGACAACCCCTTTCCTGTCAATCAGGAAAGTTCCCCGCAGGGCAATCCCCACGTCAAGCAGAACTCCGTACTGTTCAGAAATGGTTTTATCAAGATCGGCAACGAGGGGGTATTGAACATTGCCGATACCGCCTTCTTTTACCGGGGTGTTTTTCCAGGCAAAATGAGAAAACTGTGAATCAACGGAAACGCCGATTATTTCACAATCTTTCTTTTTAAACTCATCAAGCTTTTTATTAAAAGCGATGATTTCAGAAGGACAGACAAAGGTGAAGTCCAGAGGATAGAAAAAGAGGATAACATTTTTTCCACGAAAATCAGAGAGTTTAAAGTCTTCTTTCATGGAGTTGTCCGGCATAACAGCGGTGGCTGTGAAATCAGGGGCCTGTTTGGTTACAAGTGTACTCATTGGTGGGTTCTCCTTTGTTTTTTTTAAAATAAAAAATTACCAGTTTGCAGCCAACAGCTCAAAATACCCAAGGGGATGGGTACAGGCTGGACATTTTTCCGGTGCTTCATTCCCTTCTGGTGAGAGCTTCTTTTCCACTATTGGTGATGGAATATTTACAACGAACCGGACTGTCAACAAATCCCTTTTTCTTAAGAGCGGTGATCTGACAGCTCACCTGTTTGCTTTCAAGGCTAGTGGCATCTGCAATATCCTTGCTGCCGCAGGCATCTTCTGTACAGTTGCTTAAAGCCTCAAGGACTTCCCGTTGTTTATCACTCAAGCCCTTGCTTCCACATTTGGATTCAGGTTTACAAGCCATTTTTTTATTATCTCCTTTGTCGTTTGTTTCGGATGAAATTGTACATTCCGGACAAAGCCCAAAAAATTCAAGTCTATGCCCGGAAACTTTATAGCCGCAGTTATTATTATCAGGCAGGGCAATCTCTATGTTCTTTGTAATATCTATGTTTTCAAGCCGCCTGCATTGCAGACAGTGTATGTGGTCATGTGGTCTGGTGTCCCAGTCAAAGCGTTTTTGTCTTCCCCTGACTTCAAGTTTGTTGATCTGACCGGCTTCAGCCATAATTTCAAGATTTCTGTAAACCGTTGCCAGACTTATACGAGGTAACTTTTTTCTTATTCGCTCGTAGAGTTCATCTGCAGTGGGATGGCTTTGATCTTTTTTTATTTCGTCAATGATGATTTTTTTCTGCCGGGTCATCCGGGGTATTTTTTTCATTATACAAGGGAGGTTTATATTTTCCCTTAACGTAAATGATAATCATTACCAGGTCAAGAAAAAAAGATAACCGGAGACATTAAAATGCTTCCGATTATTGAACGAATAGTTAATTCAGACCTCGTTAAACTTTTAACATGCGTTTCTGTTATCCAACTGATTTTGCGAGATAATCTTAAGCCATCTGATGTGATTGGACAATCGCAAGTAACGGCTAAAGTTGCAGATGCTTGATATTTCACGATATTTAATTTAAAAAATTTTAAATACGCCTTGACTTGTGAAAACTGTCCCAAAATAGCACTGTTTCACAGTCAAATTTACGAGGTCTGTAATTACAGTATTTGATTATAAGAGAGATACCTACTCAATGATAAAGTCGGCCCGCCGGTTTTGGGCAAAGTCAAACTCTGTCTGCCCTGTAAACAGGGGCCGTTCTTCACCAAAACTTAAGGTTCTGATTCGGTGTGCCTCAACTCCGAGTTCGATGAGATAGTTTTTGGCGTTGAGGGCTCTTCGCTCACCAAGGGCGAGGTTGTATTCATTTGTTCCCCTCTCATCAGTATTACCTTCAATGACCAGATGCAGGTTCCTGTTGGTTTTCAGATGAGTGCCATTATGTTCCAGCCTGATGGTCATGTCCGCACGGATACCAGCCCGATCAAAATCAAAATAAATCGGCTGCATTGCCCTGGAAGAACGGCCATATTTTTTTTTATGCTCTTCACTTTGCTGATCAGCAGTTATTGCCATTGCCCCGAATAATGACTCATTCTGGTTCATTGCTGTGCTCAGGGGTTCTTCAATGGCTGCGAACTCTTCAGTTATAATTCCCATGCCCTGGTTTGAGTCGTTGCTAATGGTACCGTATTCTCCTATATTATTTCCTGTTGCTGTGGGGGTATAGGGAGGGATTATTTTTTTTTCACACCCTCCAAAAATAAAAATTGAGGCAGAAATGAAGATAATCAAAAAGAGTTTATTTCCAACTGCAGTGTTCATGGCATATCCTTGTCTGGTTTGTCTTTGTTAATTTTAAAAGTTGTTTAATCGGGTTAGTATTCTACTCGTTTGTTTCTGGCTGCGTCAAGAAAAAGATCGTAATACTATTGTTAAAAAGATCCTCCTGATATATTTCTGTGTGAATCCTATATTGATACGATTAAAGATGCGTAAATAAAGCATCACCCTGAATGGCTGTTTTATTTACTGATGTACCGATATCGCAATCATTCTTTTAGGTAGGGGTAAATTTTGGACACATTGTGCCGCTTTGGGGGTGTGAAGTTATCCGTGTTCAGTAACTGATAACTCAGGCCGGGAATTGTCCTGTTTTCCCGTATAGTCATAGCCTGATCGTGCGAAGGTGGGGGCACTGGTGAACGCTTACCGGAACCGGGGCTTCAGCCCCGCTTAAGCACTCTGACGGGGCTGAAGCCCCGGTTCCGGAGGGTGTATCCAGGGATTTGAGGCCTGCTGTTTTAAGTATGTATTGGAAAGTAAATGACAAAAACTGTTTGTTTGCATATCGAGATCGTGCATTTTTATTTCGACCTTCAGTGTTTTAGTATTCGACATTCAATCTGCCCACAGGCCATCATGTTCCCTGTGGAAACAGAAAGATAGTTTATCTCCTTTTGTTATCACTTTTTTGTATTGCACCCTGTTCAAAGGGGGCTGTATTTTAATCTTTTAAATCTTCAAAGGCACGGTCAAGTTTATACTTTTTTGAGGTCAGGTAAGACTCCATACCTTGCATTCTTTCCTCCATGGTCGAGAAGCGAGATCTTATATTGCTTATTGTCCTCTGGGGTGAGCGGTGAATGGATTGCCATAGTCTTTTTTCATCTTCATTGCCGTCAATATGCTCCGGTCTGGTTTTGAGAAAAAACATTGCCAATAGATAAATTGCAGAGGTTGGCAGGGTGAACATAAATAGAGAAACCAGGGTGATCAACCTTACTATTAATCGGTTAATCCCGAAATAATCAGCAATACCGGCACAGACTCCGCCTATGATGCGGTGTTTTTTGTCGCGATAGAGGATGTTGTAGATTTTTCGTTCACTGTTCATTTTTGTCCCTCCATCTGGGATGCTGATCATCGAGAATGGTTTCCAGGGTATGGATTCGTTCCTGCATTGTCTGGGTTATCTGCCACATTTTTGCCAGGCTTTCTTCGTCTTCGTCTGACAGTCCCCGTAATGATTTCATTTTGGTTAGATAATGTAATAAAAGCCAGACCGGTAAAATAGCAATCATAAAAATGGTGACTACGGCGGTCAGTATGGTCATAAGTATTGTACTCATTATTTCCACTTCCTTTGTCTAAGTGAGTGATTGGGGCTGGCGTTGCTTCTCCATTCGTTTTTTCAGTTCTGTCAGTTCCTGCTCTACATCATCATCGACACTCAAGTCGGTGAATTCTTCATTAACGGGACGACTTTGTCCCACATCCCATGATTCAGCTTTTCCTTCAAGCACATCCATTTTTTGTTCAAGATGTTCAAAATTGGTCATCGCTTCATCAATGCGGTTATCACCTAGTTTACCTTTGGTCTTAATCCGACTGTCAGCAGTAATGCCCCGCATGAGTAATGTTTTCTGTCGGGCTTTTGCTTCGCTCAACTTGGCCTGCAACTTGACGATATCTTCACCTAAGCGCAGTCTCTGCTCTTCAATGTAAATAGTGTCATCTTCAAGTTTCTCTATGACTTTCTGGATGGTTGCCTTTTCCGTCAGGGCTGTTCTCGCCAGGTCATCACGGTCTTTGCTGATTGCCAGTTCCGCCCGCTTTTCCCACTCTATAAGTTCAGAGCGTAATCTGTTCAGACGCCGACCCATGGTTTTCTGGTCAGCAATTGTCCTGGCTGCATTGGTTCGCACCTCGACCAGGGTATCTTCCATTTCCTGGATAACCAGACGGATGATTTTTTCGGGGTTTTCCGCCCGGTCAAGAAGAGCGTTTATGTTGGAATGAATGATATCGTTGAATCGTGAAAAAATACCCATGGTGTTGCCTCCGTATAATTTGTTTAAGATTTAATAAGTATGATTTACTCGGTGCTCGGTATTTTGAGCGGTCAGCCTATGTACTTCATAAATTATGCCAATTTGTGATGATTGGTTAACTGCTTAATAATTATATGGTTTTGAAAAAATGACACCGTGCTGCTTTTGGCTTCTCCCCCTATTTTTGGTGTTTTCTCCTGTTTTATGGTAGATTGTACCCATGGATATTAATACTTCTCCTTTTATTGTTATCGGGCAATCTCCTGTTTTTCTGGCTGCCCTTGAGCAGGCTGCCAGACTGGCCAGGATTTTCAGACCAGTTCTGATTGTTGGTGAGAGAGGTACAGGTAAGGAGTTGATTGCCGATCGGCTTCATTATCTTTCCGGTCGTTGGCAGGAACCTTTTCTTAAAATTAACTGTGCAGCTCTTGCTGAGCCGTTACTTGAGTCTGAGCTTTTTGGTCACGAAGCTGGTGCATTTACCGGGGCAGTTCGTCGCCATGTCGGACGCTTTGAGCGGGCGGGCAAGGGAACTATGTTTCTGGATGAGATTGGTTCGATGCCCATGCGTCTCCAGGAAAAGCTGTTAAGGGTTATTGAGTATGGAGAGTTTGAGCGGGTAGGGGGGAGTAAGGTTATGGTCTGCAGGGCCAGGCTCACCGGTGCTGTAAACCAGGACCTTCCAGCCATGGTGAGGGCGGGGAAGTTTCGTGCAGATCTGTTGGACAGGCTGGCTTTTGACGTGATCACTCTGCCGCCATTGCGGGTACGCATAGAGGATATTCTTCTGCTGGCGGAACATTTTGGAGTCTTAATGACCGGCGAGTTAAAACGGGACTATTTCCCGGGGTTTACAGAGTATGCCAAGGGTAAATTGTTGGAATATTCATGGCCGGGAAATGTACGGGAATTGAGGAATGTGGTGGAAAGAGCTGTTGGTCTCAGTCCTGATGGAGAACAGGTTGCAAATATTATCATCGATCCATTTGAATCCCCATTTCGTCCGCTTGCTGAAAAGGCGGAGGAAACCGGCGATAAAAATCAAAAAATAGAGACTTATTTAAAAATCCCTCGTGATTTTAAAGGATATATTAACGATCAGGAAAAGATGATTTTGGCAGAGGCATTAAAGGCAAACCGGTTTAACCGCAAGAAAACCGCTGAGCAGTTAGGGCTTAGTTATGATCAGCTCCGCGGTTATTTAAAAAAGTATAATGACCTTGCGTAGGGGCGAACCTTATGTTCGCCCTGATTGAAGCGTCTATCCGCAGAGCGACCGGGGAAGACTGCACCGCACTGGTGTATGTGGCCAGAAGTCAGAGGACGGAGGGTAGAGGATAGAGGGCAGAGGGTAGAGGGTAGAGGGTAGAGGGTATCCCCTGGTGCCACCGCTCCGCGGTGGCACCCCAACTATCACCGCTTATGCGGCAAAGAGTAAGCGAACAGTAAATTTAAAAATGACACAGAGTGTCAGGGGACACGTCCCACCGCAGAGCGGTGGGACGAGGGAGGAAGAGCCATATCGATTAAAGACATGGCTTATATTTTAACCCGGACATAATAAAATTTCGCCCTTCGGGACATTCACCTGCACCACAGAAAGCACTCAAGCCCGGCAGCCACAGGCGACTCTTGCTGCCAGCCTTGATCACTTCCATCTGCAGCACGGGTGAGTGCTCACGGATTTAGGGTTACCTTTATTGTAGTTGCCGATTGCAGACAATGAGAAAATAATAAAAATTTTTTATTATTTATCTTGCATTTTGTAAAAACTGTTGTATTCTATGGGGTAATTGTTGAAAATAAGTAAAGCATTTTCTTTTTTTCTTTATACCTTTTTAATTTTGGTATGATTCCTCCTCATGGCGTCTTTAAGGTTTCTGCTGATTACTTACCACGGAGAACCGGTATGAAACTTTTTATTGGCAGCCCTCCTTATGATATTACCGAAACAGAGCTTTCCTATATTTTCAGTGCCTGTGGCAATGTGGTCAGGGCAAGGCTTATCACCGATCATTTTACCGGAGAATCCAAGGGACTTGGTCTTGTTGAGATGTCGCCCCCGTGGTGAAGGGCATAACGCCATGAAATACCTGAATGAGAAAGAGCACGAGTATCGGTATCTGGTTTGGAGTGAGGATAAGTTGCCGAAGAAAAAAGGTTCCCATCGCAGCTCAATCAGGTTTTCTTCGTAAATTCATTTGTTAAATAAAAAATTTTAATATTAGTACGGTTTTGTTAATTTTCACAGGTATTTTGAAAAATATTACTTGCCTGTTCATCGAACAGGTCACTATCAGCAGGTGTGGTATCTGTTGTTTTGGTATGATTAAATATATCGCCACATTAATGGTTTTGTTCTTTCCCTCAGTTTATTTGTTACAGGATAAAAAAGGAAGAGATAACAAGGTCCTTGATGTAGAGCTACCAGGAAAGGAGTTTTATGCAGTTTAGTAATTTTGATTTTCATCCGGCCATTGTCACCGCTATCAAAAAATGTGGTTATAAAGAGCCAACCCTGATTCAACAACAGGCTATCCCCCATCTTCTTGAGGGGCACGATCTTTTGGGCCTTGCCCAGACAGGTACCGGGAAAACAGCCGCTTTTGTGCTTCCCACCTTGCAGAGGCTTACAGAAGGCAAGCGGAAAAGAGTAAGAGCGTTGATTCTTACCCCGACCAGAGAGCTTGCCGAGCAGGTTAATAAAAATATTGTTCAAATGGCTGGGAA
This sequence comes from uncultured Desulfobulbaceae bacterium, assembly GCA_964534785.1. Taxonomy (GTDB): domain Bacteria; phylum Desulfobacterota; class Desulfobulbia; order Desulfobulbales; family Desulfobulbaceae; genus DRLX01. The sequence goes on from CAZHPX010000006.1 coordinate 10,964, forward strand.
AACCGGTCTTCGCAGTTGTACAATCTATGGAGGTGTTCCCAAGTTTGGCCAGATTAAACAGTTGTCCCGCGGGGTTGAGTTGGTGGTTGCCTGTCCTGGGCGCTTACTTGATCATCTTGATAGCGGCACAGTAAATTTATCCAATGTGGAGACCTTGATTCTTGATGAAGCAGATCAGATGTTTGATAAGGGTTTTCTTCCTGATATTCGCAGAATATTAAAAAGAATTCCCGTAAAGAGACAATCCATGGTTTTTTCAGCAACAATGCCCGCTGAGATAAGGAGTTTTGTTGAAGAGATTCTTGATAATCAGGTTTCTGTCCAGATTGATTATGAAAAACCTGCGGCAACGATCAGTCATGTTCTTTTTCGGGTCAGTCAGGGACGCAAGACAGCATTACTGAAGAACCTGTTAAATAATAAGGGCATGGAAACCACCCTGGTCTTTACCCGTACAAAGCATAAGGCACAAAATCTTGCCAGGCAGTTGAGTGGTGCCGGGTTCAGGGTGACTTCTCTACAGGGTAATATGTCGCAGAAGCAGAGGCAGGTTTCCATGGATGGTTTCAGGGCTGGTAAATTCAAGATACTTGTTGCAACAGATATTGCTGCCCGTGGTATTGATGTTTCCCGTATATCCCATGTGGTTAATTATGATGTTCCTGATACGGTTGAGGCGTATACCCATCGTACCGGTAGAACCGGCAGGGCAGAAAGGAATGGTGAAGCCTTTACTTTTGCAACAATTGATGATGGCAGAATTATCCAGGTTGTTGAAAGGAAACTTGGTCAGAAAATCCCCAGGGAAACCATCGAGGACTTTGATTATGGGGTGGAAAAACCCATGAAATCATTAGGGCGGCGGTCAGGTCCAGGGGTGAGGCAGGAAAAAAAACCAGGAATTCCGTCTCAAAGGCGTAGTTTCTGGAAAGGGAAAGGAAGAACACGGAAGCAGACAAGTGCTGCAAAGTGGTAAACCGCAGTCATGTCTTGTGGCTGCACGCCGGGTTTTAATTAACTTGAAATTCGGTTTTTTATAACAATGGTTTTAGAAATAAACCGCGCATTAAGGGAGTAAGAAAATGGCAGAGGGAACAGTTAAATGGTTTAATGATTCTAAGGGGTTTGGTTTTATTGAGCAGGATGGTGGCAAAGATGTTTTTGTTCATCATACCGCTATTCAGGCTCAGGGTTTTAAAAGCCTTCAGGAGGGTCAACGGGTAACCTTTGATGTTGTTGATGGTGCAAAAGGTCCTGCTGCAGAGAATGTTGTAGCTCAGTAAAGACCTGTTCAACAGACAAGTAGTAAAAAAAAACCCCGCATTTTTGCGGGGTTTTTTTTGTCCGGCACTCACCGGCTATAGAAGGAACATGGCTGAATAGACTGGTGAGTGTCGGATGGTGAATACCGGATTATCCTGCAAGTATAAAAGCCAGACCAAATAAAAAGATAAAAAAAGTACCCCAGCCAATCCCTATGCCTAATGGCCTTATCCTGGGACTCATACGCGGATTTACAGCAAAGTTCACAATAGACACCTTAATTTTTCTAACCCCTCCCTGTATGGCAACTCTTGAAGCACTGATGACCTCACAGCTTCCTGCTACAGCCCGTCCTCCCATTCGATAAAAATAATCAAAATCAAGTATCAGTGCATTCTTGGGAGCAAAATGTTTTTTGACCAACATAAAGACAAGACCGGCAAAAAGAAAAAGCTGGATAGTACCAACAACCTTGATTATCGTATAAGCTTGATAATCAAATGCCACCTCGGCGTATGGAAGTATCATATAGAGTATTTTCGGATACACCCCGATAAGCACACAGGCAAAGGCAGTCAAAACCATAGCCACCTGCATATTCAAGGGAGATTCCTTTGTGTTCATTTCCTTGTTTTCAGCAAAAAATGTGTAGTAACCAAGTTTCACAAAAGATAAAAATGTACCTACTGTAGCGAAAATTAACATAAATTCAAGGGCAGGATTAACCTCCTTGATTGCCGCAAGTACTATCATCCCCTTGCTTATAAACCCGTTAAAGCCTGGAACTCCTGCAATGGAAAGAGAAGCTATTATACAGCAGATACAGGTTACCGGCATATACTTTGCCAGCCCCCCCAATTCGGTAAGTTTTTGCTTGCCCACCATAAAAATGACTGACCCCATACACATGAAAAGAAGAGCTTTGTAGAAAATATGATTAAAAAGATGAGCTATTGAACCGTTTACTGCCAAGGCGGTGCCTATGCCAATCCCTACAACCATGTATCCCACCTGGCTTACAATATGGTAAGACAGGAGTTTTCTGGCATTATTTTGCAGCAATGCCATGGTCACCCCAAACACGCACATGGCAACGCCCATATAGATCAGGAAATCCAGGCCCGGAAAGTATCTTGCCAGAACATACACCCCTGTTTTGGTGGTATAGACACACATAAAAACGCTGCCGGTAAGAGTAGCACGAGGATATGAGTCCGGAAGCCATGTATGTAAAGGGATAAAGGCAGCATTCAAGCCAAACCCCAGCAGTATAAGCCAGAAAGCCCAGTTGGCACCTGATGGTACTGTGGTGATGGAACCGGTTGCAGAGACATGGAGAATAATGCCTGCCAGCAGACAGCAGCCACCCAGTACATGCATCAGCACATATCTATACCCGGCACCAAGCGATTCCCTGTTTCTGCTGTGCAGTATAAGACAGACCGAGGTAACGGCCATTATTTCCCAGAAAAAGAAGATCGTAAAAAGGTCCCCAGCAAACACCACACCCAAAGATGAACCAATGTACAACAATGCCGCAACATGCTGCCAGTCATTTTTGATGTGCAGAGAATAAATCACGGCGAGAAAGCCTATGATAACAAAGACATAGGCAACGCATAGACTGAGAGCATCAACTTTTATGAGGATAAGTTCATATTCCAGGAACTTATATGTCAACATAAAGCCCGGTTCCATCTGCAGAATACTGAAAAAAGCAAGCAGAGGAAGAAAAAGCAGATATGCCTGCTTCAGAGCTCTTGGCTTGATGAAAGGAACAAGAAGTGCTCCTAACAAAAAGATAAAACCGGGGGGGATTGAATTAATCATAAAAGTTCTCCTCCCTTTGGGCAATGAGAGACACCAGGGTTTTGGCTCCTATGATTATAAGGGGAAAAACAATGCCAAAGACTACATCAATAGATGGTATCTTATGCCAAAAAAACTTGGCATAAGGGTCATCTATGGGTAAACCGACCACAGCACTTAAGCCAAGGGCTATAAAAAAAAATATTTTAAGCTTTTTTTCCATTTTATTTTATCCTGCTCCGAGAATATTCATGGTTGCCATTCTTGCGAGGTCAAAGGTGTTAACAAATGCATTTGGTGAAAAGCATAATAACACTGTAATACTGACAGCTATTAATATGGGAGCCAACATGGTCATGGGTGCTTCATCAAAACGGGGTATCACATCTGAGCGTGTTTCCTTAAAAAAAGCATTATAAACGACAGGGGCAAAGAAGGCTATATCTAACATGCTGCTGATGAGCAATATACCCAGGAAAAATAACAACTCTGCCTCTAAGATTCCCAGGCATAGAAACCATTTACTTATAAAACCAGACGCTGGAGGAATACCTGCCAGGCCAAAAGCAGCGATGGCAAAGGCCACAAAAGTAAGAGGCATCTGTCTGCCCAGCCCATTCAGTTCGCTGATATTTTTCTTTTTGGTTTTTACGTATACCGCACCAGCAACAAAGAAGAGTGTAATCTTCATAAATCCGTGATTCATCAGGAGAAGCATGCCACCCGTGATGGAATCTTTAGTCAGCAGGGCGGCACCGAGGATAATAATTGCCAGGTTATTGATGGTTGAAAAGGCAATCCTCTGTTTAAAATTATCCGAGGTAAATGCAATCATGGCCGAGACAATAATGGTAAAAGATACAACATAGGCCAGAATTAACCCCAGGTTAAGTTCCTTAAGCAGGGTTGGTCCAAACACATAGAGGATAACCAGCAGGCAGCCAAATACTCCAGCCTTGACCACTGCCACTGCATGGAGAAGACCACTTACAGGGGTTGGTGCCACCATTGAGGCCGGCAGCCATTCGTGAAAGGGCATGATACCGGCTTTCACACCCATGGCTGCTATGAGCAGAAAAAACAGGAAATACATCATCGCATTGCTGCCATGACCGGATAGAAAGCCACCGGGGGTAAAATCAGTTGTGCCTGTCATATGATAAATCATCATGATGGCAAAGAAGATAACTACCCCTGCTATTAATGTATAGACAAGATATTTTCTGCTGCCATTAAAGGCTTCTTCTGTTTCCTCATGCATGACCAGTGGGTAGGTGGCTATGGTCAGGATTTCGTAGAAGATAAAAAAGGTGAGCAGGTTGGCGGAAAAGGCAATACCCATGGTTGCTGAAAGACAGATCGCAAAGCAGAAAAAATATCGTGTCTGTGCATGCTCCTTCAAGCCTCTCATATATCCTATTGAATAAAAAGAGGTGCAAATCCAGAGCGTAGCTGACAACAAGGCAAATATCATCCCGAATGGAGTTACTTTAAACTGCAAAGCAAGACCAGGGGCCAGCTCAATAAGGGTATACTCTATAGTTTTTCCTTCCAGGACCATAGGTACCAGAGACAAAACAAGTACAAATTTGATCACTGCCGCAATAATTGTCCATGTTTCTCTTAAGTTTTGCAGTCTTTCTCCTGTTGCAAGGATAAGACCTGCTCCTACTGCAGAAACCAGGACAGTCCATAACGGTATAATTGAGGTGACAACTTCCATCAAATCTCCTTTTTCTCCAAAGCGGAACCT
>CAZHPX010000007.1:0-15772 GCA_964534785.1 uncultured Desulfobulbaceae bacterium
ATGAAGAGTTAATGCTATACAATAGGCAGTATATGAAAATAGATTATTAAAACCATGCATAAGTATCTTCTCAATCTTATGCAATCTCTCTTCAACCACCGGTACCATAGATATGACCACAGGGGCTGACCAACTGGCAGACGATTACAGACAACTCAGGCAAACCATTGCAAAGTACCCGGCCATTACAATCTCTGAGTCTGTTGGACAGTCACCGGATTACTATGAAATAGAATACCATCTTCAGGGATTTGCACGCAACCCGGATGGAAGCATCACAACCACTGACCTCCATAAAATAGAAATCAAACTGCCCTTCGGATACCCGCACTTCCCTCCGACAGTTAAACCTCTTACCCATATTTTCCACCCGGACATAGACCCGGCAGCCATACGAATTGCCGATCACTGGCAGAAAAACCCTGACCTCGGCGAACTGGTAATCACCATCGGCAAAATGATCTGCGGTGAAATATACAGCACAAAAGACCCTTTTAACCAGGAAGCAGCGGCCTGGTACAAACAGCAGCAGGGCCAATTACCATTAGATAAGCTCCGGATTACCGATATTGAATCCCCGGAGAAAACATTGGCCAGCCAGGACGAAGAACCAGGAGATGGGGAAGATTTTTTCTCCCTTGGTCTTGATGATGATGATTTTTTTGATGAAGTTACTGATGATTCTTATGACGAACAGATAAATCTCCTCAGACTGCAGATCGAACAAAAAAACATTTTTGCAGCCAGCGGGGTTATGGGAAACATCCCCCAATCCGTTCAGTTTGCCAACAGAGAATATATTGCCCGGACCATTGCTAAAGCTCTTCAACAAAGTGATAAATTATTCAAACAGGCAGAAACCCTGGAAAACCAGGGCAGTTATAATGATGCGGCAGCAATTATAGAAAAACTAACAGAGATAGCGGCAGATACGCCCGGTCTTGACAATTTCCGCAACCGTATCAAAAGTTCCGGTTCCCTGGCAGATAATTTTGATATTGCTCAACTTGAAGATCAGGAAAACCAACAGCCATCTGATGATATTCCCTCTCCCCCGCCTCCCGAAACTACCGAAACTACCAGGAAATCCTTAAAGGGTAAAGAAAAGAAATTCACAGTCCCGATAAAATCAATCGCTGCCATTCTTATCCTGGTAATCCTCTCCGGGGTCGGGGCAATAATTTATATGAAGGATAAAAGCATTCTTTCTCAAAGTATAAATGAGATTGAAAGAATCAACCATCTTATCAGAAAAAGGCAACTTTTTGATGCCCGGGCAGAAGCTGAAGCTGCTCTCAGATTACTTTCCGAAATAAAATTCCTCCAGACAGATGCTGATGACATGGCAGCAAGACTCAAGACGCTCATGGAATCAGAAGAATTCATCCAGGGATTGCAGGGAAAGATCCTCTACAATGGTGAATTCGTTTCTCTTGGTAAAGCCGACAGGCTGAAAACCCTTGAGCAGATAACATCACAGGCAGTGTCGCTGGTTAAACAGGGACGGATTACAAAAGCTCTGAGTGAGTATCGCAAAGCTCTCGCCTATGCCAACAAACACGAGCTGGTTGTCCAGACCCGGCAAATAGAACAGACAATTAACAATCTCAGTTTTACAGAAGCCATGGTCAAGGCAGGAAAAGCTGAGCAGGCAAAAGAATGGAAAAATGCCGCCGACACCTACCGCAGGGCATTGGAACTATCCAGAGACATTTCTGACCCTGCTGAAGCGGCAAAAATCAGCAAATTGCTTACTGCTGCCACCTTCCGGCACGGAATGGATCAATCAAAACAAAAATTCACTGCCCGGCAGTGGCAGGAAACCATCGCAACCATTGAACAGGCAAAGCAACTCATCGAAAACAATCCGGCGGCGGTAACTCCGCAGGAAAAAGCAGAACTGAACAAACTTCTCCTCAACTCAAAACTCCATCAAATACTCACCCATGCCAGAGAAGCATACGAAAAAAGAGACTGGCAACAGGCCAATAATTACTATACTGATTCTCTAAAATTCATTGACAGGCACCAGAACTACTTTGGCCGGGATGGCAAGGGATCATCTATAGAAATCAGACGAACCATGCTGATGATAAAAATCAGCCGGGAGAACGAATCAGCCGGTCTTGCTGAACATAAAAATGATCATAAGACTACACTCAAACATTACGACAATATTCTGAAACTTATTCAAGCCAGCGGATTCAAAGAAGAGGATAAACTGGTTGATATAGGCAAAAACATACAAAAACGACGCATGGATATACAGGAAAAGGTCAATATGCAAACCAGAATCTCCTGGTTGGAAAACAATTTCCAGGAGATATTCAAAAAACACTATCCAGCTTTTTCCGGTTCAATCCTTGCCAACCCAAGAGCAAAGTTCATTAAAGATATAGGAACAAAAAAAATTTTCACCTTAAGTTGTTCCGAAGGTCACTCCTCACGGCTTGAGCTGCAATACGCCTATGACCGGCAGACTGGAAAATGGAGTTTATACACCGGTCAATGACAACATCACTTACACAAAAGAGTGAAAGTTGAAATGGAAAACGATTGCGGTTATTTCCAATAATTATGCAGGAATTTACAATCTCGAAGCCTTTGCCATCGCCCGCCTGAACCCCTCCTTTGAGCGGATAATTACGCTTTCGTCAACACAAAAAGTCAGACGAATATAACCTGGTGTGCCAAAACCCCGTCCCGGCACGGCAAGGATTTTTTCTTCCTGAAGAATTGAACAAAACCTGGCATCATCAAGCGGAGTTTTGGGGAACAGATAAAAAGCTCCCCTGGGCTTGACAAAATCAAAACCTGCCTGTTCAAGTACCTGGCAGAAAACTTCCCGCCTCTTTTCATAAATACCACTGTCCACACTGACTCCCTGCAGCTCTGCGACCACCCTCTGCATCAGGGCCGGGGCATTGACAAAGCCAAGGATACGATTGGCAAGGGTCAGACTGTCTATCAACACCTTTTTTTCATGGATATCAGGATGAACTGCTACATAACCAATCCGCTCACCCGCCAGGGAAAGATCTTTTGAGTATGAGGAAACCACAATTGAGTTGGTCGTAGTCTTCATAATAGACGGGACTTCGCCGCCATCAAAGATAATCTTGCGGTATGGTTCATCGGCAATCAGGTAAATGGCTCGACAGAACTTTTCTCCGGCATGATCAAGCAATCTGCCAAGTGCCTGCAAAGATTCGCCTGAATAAACCTGACCGGTGGGATTATTGGGGCTGTTAACAAGTACCGCTTTTGTCTTTTCGGTGAGTGCCTCTTCAATGGCATCCAGATCAAGATTGAACTGTTCATCGGTCTTGACCACCCTGGTTACACCGCCATGGTTGTCAACATAAAAGTTATATTCTACAAAAAACGGAGCAAGGATAATCACCTCATCGCCGGGATCAAGCAGGGCTTTCATCACCACATTAAGACCGCCGGCAGCTCCACAGCTCATGAGAATATCCCCGCCTTCCATGGATACTCCCTGCTCTTCAGAGAGCCGGGAGGCAAGGGCTTCCCGGACAAAAGGATAGCCTCCGTTGGGCATATAACCGTGGCTGCCGGGCAAATCGTCTTCAACCACCTCCCGCAAGGTCTGATAAAATTGCCACGGTGGTGCCACATCAGGGTTGCCGAGGCTGAAATCAAAAACATTTTTTTCGCCAAACTCAGCTTTAAGCCTTGCCCCCTCTTCAAACATCTTCCGAATCCATGATGATTTTTCTGCAAATTTCTGCATCTTCTTTGCAACTGCCATAATCCTATTCCTTTTAAATTTATAAAGAACCCTGGCTAACCCGAGTTAAATTTTTTCTTGAAAAAGCCGTAAGACTCATTTATTTCTTTCATCTTTTCCTCGGCAACACCCTTGAACTCGTCACCAAGATGGGCGACCTTATCGGGATGATACTGCATGGAAAGTTTACGATAAGCCTTTTTGATATCAGTAAAATCAGCCCCCTGCTCAAGGCCAAGCACTGCGTAATACTTTTCCTCCAACTGGACAACCGAGGCAGCACTCTCCTGCCGGCCGTACATATATTTGGCCTCAATATTACGCAGGTCATAATCACGAATGTTCAAAAATACGGCAATCTGCCGGGCCTGGCCAAGCTCCCGCTGATCAACCGGACTTTTTATATAAATAATCTGATAAATCAGCTCAAGGAGAATCAGACGGGGCTCGTAGGCGGCAAAGCTGCTCTTGAATTCGCCAAGCAACTCCTCCATGCTGACATCAGTATCCCTCGCATCTTTAATCAACTGCTTAACCCAATACATCTGTTCCTGGTTATAATGGAGGCTGTACTGAAAAAAATTGGTTATCGCCGCCAGTTCCCCTTTGGTAAATCTTCCGTCCAGCTCGGCCATCTTGACCAGGATATTAACCAGCAGATGGACAAAGCGTTTATGGGTCTCGGTTCGGGAGGCCTCGTAAGCATAAACTTTACGACGGATATAAAAAGAAAAGGCATAAAAGCCGGCAGTCAAAATTAAAAAACCAGCCAGACCGGCAAAAACTATATAACCGAGGAAGCCAAGTAAGGCGGGAGCTCCGCCAATTATCAGTACCAACACGCAGACGACCAGCAGGCATCCACCACATCCAGGTTGTTTATATTGTCTATATTGCATTTGAGGTTTGATTAAGGGTTCGAATTAAAAATTCCCAGCTTATCTTCTGACTTATAGCTTGCAGCTTATATCATCTCTCATCGCCGAACAAGGCCTCAACAAACTCCCCGGCATCAAAATCCCGCAGATCTTCCATCTGTTCACCTATACCGATGAAACGAACAGGAATGGACAGTTCATGACAGATATTCGCGACAATACCACCCTTGGCTGTGCCGTCTAATTTGGTCAGGGCAAGACCAGTTACAGCAACGGCTTCATTAAAAAGTTTTGCCTGGGCAATACCGTTTTGACCAGTGGTGGCATCAATGACCAGCATAACCTCATGGGGGGCACCGCTGAGTTTTTTACCAATCACCCTTTTTATCTTTTTAAGCTCTTCCATCAAATTGACACTGGTATGAAGACGACCAGCAGTATCAATGATAATTACATCAAACTGACTGCTTACGCCATGGGCTATTCCGTCAAAAATCACTGATGACGGGTCAGAACCCGGTTGATGGGCAATAACTTCCACTCCGACCCGTTCACCCCATAACTGCAACTGACCGATAGCTGCAGCCCGAAAAGTATCACCGGCAATCAACAGCACCGACTGCCCGGATTGCTTGAATTTGTTAGCAATCTTACCGATGGTCGTGGTCTTGCCGACCCCGTTCACCCCGACCACCATGATGACAAAAGGGCCTGAATCGGGCATGACCAGTTCTGCCGGCTGCTCAGTCTGCCGGATGAAATCAAGGATTTTATCCCGCAACATTTTTTTCAGGGCCATGGGGTCACTCAACTCCTTGCGTTTGACCTGCCTGCGGGCAGAATCAAGTAACTCCATGGTGGTATTGACACCAAGATCAGCGGTTATCAAAATCTCTTCCAGCTTATCAAGCAGCTCATAATCAATATCTTTTCTACCAAGAAAGATAATATCCAACTGATACATTAACCCCTGGCGGGTTTTCCCCAGGCACTCCTGCAGCCTTTTAAATAAAGATCCCTTACCTGGCTTTTCAGAGGAAACAACTTCACCCTCTTCTGCAACTCTATCTTCTTCGAATTTTTCAATCAGGGATTTATTCTGCTGACCCTTTTCATCTGTCTCCGATATTTCCTCTTCAATTTCTTTAATTAAATCATCCTGCCACCCGTCAGTATCCTCCCCTGAAAATTCAATATCCCGGGCAGATATTTCTTTAAGCGGTGGTATGTCCAGCTCCTGTTCCGACTTCAATGCAGATACGGGCTCATCATATGTTTTTTCCAGGTTTTGCCTGCCGCCCTTCTCTGCATCCACGGGTTCTACAGCATCATCTGCAAGGGTACCCGCCGCTTCCCTGAGCTCATCAACAGAATCTATTTGATTCAAAGGCAAAGGCTCAGTAATGGCAGGCTCAGTCTGCTCTGCCAGCTCAACAGCAGGTTCCTCCCGCTTATTGCCGGAGAGTTTTTTCTTAAACCATCCTAACATCTTGTTTTCCTCTCGTGTTATGTAAATCTTCGGCTTATACCAAAGTACTGCTAAAACCACTGTGCTGTAAATATCTGGGTAACTATTCAGAAGCACCCCGCGGAATCTACGCTCGAAGATTCCGTGGGGTGCTGGTGAACGCTTACCGATGAACAAATATAAGGCACTTCTGAACAGTTACAGTCCGATGATTGTGCAGCTTTTTTAAACTCGCTGAATATTTACTGTGTTATTTACCATAACATAATGCCTGACAGATAAAACCGCCTCCCTGAAAAACATTTCATTGCTTTTCAACAAACCAGTATTAGAGTATGATTTCAATAAATAATAATGAAACTCACTGGCAATAATGATAAATTAAGGCTTGCACATAAAAAAACATACGAAAATTCAAGCACATAGCTCATAGAAATAAATATAATCCTGAACCCGTGACGAAAAAGCATTGAAAATTGTTATAAGTACCCTTTTGGTCAATATTAATACCTGGGAGCTTGTCCGAGAATAGCATTTTTTTTAACCTCGCTGAATAATTACTAATATTTTTTATGGTAATTGCCGTGAAAAAAGTTTCACACATCGGCAACAAAATCCATATTCACCCTAAGACAACATAATGGAGATCAATTATGAGCAGTTCATGCGGAAGTTCATGCAGTTCAAGCGATCAAAGTAGCTGCGGCTCTGCCGATGCCCATCTTGCCCAACAGGATATTGCCATCAATAAATCCCTTGGCAGGATCAAAAACAAAATTCTGGTTATGAGCGGCAAAGGCGGTGTCGGTAAATCAACCGTTGCCGTTAACCTGGCTCTCGGACTGGCAAAAAAAGGTTACAAGGTCGGTCTGATGGATGTTGACCTCCATGGTCCTGATGTCTGTCGGATGCTCAACCTCACCGACAGCCTCAAGCCGCCTGCAAATAAAAATGACCTGATTCCACCTCTCGTCTATAATAACAAGATCAAGGTTGTCTCCCTGGAGTACATGATGCATGACAGAGACGAAGCTATTATCTGGCGCGGTCCTCTGAAAATCCAGGCTATCCGCCAGTTTGTCGCCGATATGGACTGGGGCGAACTGGATTATCTGATTGTTGATGCACCTCCCGGCACCGGCGACGAACCACTGTCCATAGCCCAGACCATTCCCGGGGTCCAGGCGGTGGTGGTCACCACACCTCAAGCGCTTGCCCTTGCCGATGTCAGAAAGTCCATCAACTTCTGTAAAGCTGTGGAGATGAATATCATCGGGGTGGTGGAAAACATGTCCGGTTTTGTCTGCCCCCATTGCGAAGAAACCGTTGATATCTTCAGCTCCGGCGGCGGTGAACAGACAGCCCTTGATTGTAAACTTTCCTTCCTTGGCAAAGTCCCCATGGATCCGCGGGTGGTGGTTGCCGGCGATACAGGTAAACCGTACCTTTCCTCCGACGAAGATACTCCTGCGACAAAGGCATTTGATGCTGTTGTGGCCGCGGTTGAACAGAGAACGCCAGCCAAAGGCACAGCAACTCTTAACACCATCGAGCCGCAGGATTCATCATGTGGATGCGGTTCAGATGGCTGCAACCCTGACAAATGCAGTTGCTGATGATATGAAATCAGTCTAATCCGTTAATCCAATCCGGACAGTATAGCGAATCCGTGACGAAAAAGCATTGAAGATTGTTAGAACTACCCTTTTTTTAAACACCATTGCCAACAGAAAGCTAAAAAATAAAAGATGCAGATACAACAACTTATCGTCGGGACAATGGAAGTATGCTGCTATATAGTTTCCTGCGGGCAGACAAATAAGGCAGCGATTATAGACCCGGGAGGAAACGAAAATAAAATACTTTCCGTTTGCCGTGACAACAAACTAAGCGTAGAGTACATTATCGCCACCCACTGTCATCCAGATCATGTCTGTGCCAATGGCCCGATCAAAAAAGCCACCAATGCCAAGATAATAATGCACAGCAAAGAGTCCGAGTTTTTCAGTCAGCCAAAAGTCAGCAATTATTTTTCCATGCTTGGTCTTGAATCATCGCCTCCGGCAGATATTCTTGTAGAAGATGGCGACAACATAGATTTCGGTGAAGTATCCCTTCAGGTTATCCATACCCCCGGTCACACTCCAGGCGGTATCTGCCTGTACAGTCCCGGCAACTGTTTCACCGGCGATACCCTGTTCGTCGGGGCCGTGGGGCGCAGCGATTTTCCGGGCGGATCAACCTCGCAGTTGCAACACTCAATCCGGACAAAACTGATGACCCTGCCGGCGGAAACCATTGTCTGGCCAGGACATGGTTATGGCGGACTTCAATCTACCATCGGTCATGAAGCTCAAACCAACCCCTGCTTTTAACAGGTAACAGGTGCCAGGAAACAGGGGGCAGGGCTTATCAACCATAAACCAGAAACAAAAAACCTTTTCCAGGCATGCGTGAAATAATCCTTGGTACTGCCGGTCATGTCGATCATGGTAAGACTTCACTGATCCGTGCCTTAACCGGCATTGAAACCGACCGCCTCAAAGAGGAAAAAAAGCGGGGTATAACCATTGAACTTGGTTTTGCCCATCTTGATCTGCCCTGCGGCCATCGTCTCGGTATTATCGATGTCCCCGGCCATGAAAAGTTTATCCGCAACATGGTGGCCGGTGCCGCCGGCATAGATATGGCTGCCTTTATCATTGCCGCAGACGAAGGTATCATGCCCCAGACCATTGAGCATTTTAACATCTGCAAGCTCATAGGAGTCAGGGACGGTCTGATAATTCTCACCAAAAAAGATATGGTTGATGATGAATGGCTGGAAATGGTGGAAGAGGAAGCGCGGGATTTTTTTCAGGACAGTTTTCTTGATGGGGTGCCTGTCCTGAAAGTATCTTCAACCACAGGCGAAGGAATTGAAGAGATAAAGCAGGCCTTGGACAAGAAAGTCAGTGCGATTAATTTTCAGGAAGAGTTCGGCCCGTTTCGTCTTGCGGTTGACCGGGTATTTTCCATGAAAGGGTTTGGCACGGTCATCACCGGCACCTCCTTGTCCGGCAGAATTGGAACCGGTGACGAGCTTACCTTCTATCCCGGCGGTATCACGGCCAGAATACGAGGTATCCAGGTGCATGGCAAGGATGTGGATATCATCGAAGCCGGCCATAGAACAGCCATCAATCTCCAGGGCATTGAAAAAGACGATATCAACCGCGGGGATATGGCGGCAACCCCGGATTCCATGCTGCCTTCCACCCGCCTTGACGGGGAACTGCATTACCTTGCCGGTAATGAAAAACCGCTCAAAAACAGAACCGCCGTACGGGTTCATGTGGGGACAAGGGAGATTCTTAGCAGGGTTATTCTCATGGAAACAGACAAGATAGAACCGGGCCAGAACGCCCATGTCCAGCTTATTCTCCAGCATCCGGCGGCACTCTGGCCGGGTGACCGATTTATTCTGCGCAGTTATTCCCCTGTTTCCACCATTGGCGGAGGAACAATTCTCAACAATGCCCCGCCAAAACGAAAACGCACCATTGATAAAGACAAAGAAAAAAACAAGGAAATATTTGCTGTCTATAAAAATGGAACAGGAGAAGAAAAACTCCTTCTGTTTCTTAAAGAAAGTAGTCTTGCAGGTATAACCACAGACCAGCTTGCCACCCGTCTTGGTATTTTCGGTAAAAAACTCAAAAAAATTCTCCAGCAACCGATTTCCACCGGCAGAATAGTCGTTGTCGAATCAGAGATACAGCGCTTTGTTGAGGTTTCCGTAATAACAGAATTAAATTCAGATATTATAGACAGGCTGGAGATATATCATAAGGAAAATCCTCTTAAAACCGGTTTACTCAAAGAGGAACTTCGTCCCCTGCTCAAGTTCAAGGTCGACCAGAAATTGTTAAATTTTTCCCTCAACCTGTTAATCAAAAAGGGAAACCTTGTCCAGGAAGATGCAGAGATCAGGTTGGCAGATCACAGAGTAATCCTTGAGATGGACGAAGAGGACATGCAGCAAAAAATCGCCCGGCTTTACCTGGAAGCCGGGCTTAAACCAGCCAATGTCAAAGATGTTATAGGCAGGTTTAACGAATTTCCTGAAATTAAAATCAGGCAGGTTATTGATCTGCTCATCCAGAAAGGAGAGCTGATCAAGATCAATGAGTCATTGTTTTTTCACCGGCAACCTCTGGAAACATTAAAAAAAGAGTTGATTGGTTTTATCAGAAAAGAAGGAGAAATTGATCCACCCCGATTTAAGAATATGACGGGATTAAGCCGCAAGTTCTCCATTCCCCTTCTCGAATACTTTGATAAGATTAAACTGACCATCCGTATTGATGATAAAAGGGTCTTGCGCAAAGGGTAACTATCTTAAAATTTATACAATCAGGAAAAATACCAGATGAGCAATGATGAGGAAAAATCTACCAGCCCCCTGATTGCAGAGATTTTATTTCGCACCGAGACATTACTCAACAAAAAAAGTCCCCCCACACAAGTGATCGAACTGATGCGAAAAGGTGTACAACTTGTCCGTTTGCAAGAGCCTGAAAAAAAAAACCCGCCTCTGCTGTTCACCAGGCTGAAGGCCGGTGAACATACCAGCCTGTCCTCTGATAAAAAAACACTTATTGCAGAAATCGATGGCTACCCACAGCTTTCCCGCGAAAAAGATAAAAACGGTGAAATCATAACCATCACCATGATACCAATAATCTCTCTTGAAAATGACAAAATGGAGGCAGTCGTTAATCTCTACCCACCGGTCTCCAGCTTTCCTGAACTGGCTACAGAGACTCTCTCGGAAATTCTTGCTGCCAATAAAATTACATTTGGTTATTCCCTGGCACAGTTAAATAATCTGCTTAAATCCTGCAGAGAAAAGAACAACCCGGTTAGTGAAGTTGCCGCAAGAGGACTTCTACCTCTGGATGGAAAAAACAGTTTCCTCAGGTTTGCCTTTGACACAGGTCCAATCCCCGGTAAACTGATGCAAAACGGCAAAATTGATTTTCGGGAACGAAAAATGTTTATGGCAATCAATAAAAACCAGGTCATTGCCACCCTGGTTGCCCCAACAGAGGGTACACCAGGCACCACTGTTACCGATGAGCATATCCCCCAGATACCAGGAAAAAAGATTTCTCTTTCCATCTCCGACGGTGTAAGCTTAGATGAAACAACAGGTTTGATCCGTGCCAGTTGCGACGGTACACTCTCATCTGTCACAGACACCTCTATCAAGGTCTGTGCCCGGCAGAGCATCAGCGGTGACATTGATTACAATACCGGTAATGTCGAGTCGCATGGGGCAATTGAAATAAGCGGCTCTGTACGGCCAGGATTTAAAGTGACCAGCCGCGGAGACCTGCTGATTCACGGCAATATCAATGATGCCCTCATCGAGTGCGGCGGCAACCTTGTCGTTAAAGGCGGCATCACCGGTAAACAATGCTCAATCAATGTGAAAGGAGACGCAGATTTCAGTTTCATGGAGCATGGACGGCTCCGGGTAACAGGTAAGGTAATTATCAGAAAACAGGCCTATTACAGCAAAATCATGGCAGATGGAGAGATACACGGTCATGAAAACAGTCAAATCGTAGCCGGAGTACTGATAAGTGCGGAAAGTATAAGTACTGGAAATGCCGGGGCTGCACATTCCGCCCCGACATTGATTGCCGCCGGGGTTGCTCCGGGCCGTTATCTGCGTCACTTAAAAATGCGGTCTCAACTCCGTGAACTTGAACATAAACGACTGTTATTTCTTCAACGATATGGAGTGGATCGTAAAATAAAAAAACAAAAATCCATAGAGGAAAAAATCATCGCCCTGTACCAGAACATGGAAAGCTTAAACCTTATTCCCGGAACTTCACCAGGCACAGTAAATGACATCATTTGCAGACATTATCTGAGCAGGATTTCAATCACTGTCCAGGGAACGATATTTCAGGAAACAGAGTTACAAATCGGCAACACGGCAACACTCATGAAAAAAAAACGTAAAGCCATTCGCTTCTCTTTAAACAGGGAAAATATTTTTATCAAAACAAACTTATAGGGTTTACAAAATGTTAACAGCTTTATGGATGCAGAAAGATGTGATCAGCATAGATAAAGAGGCAACGCTCGCCCAGGCAAAGGAGATCTTTGAACAGAATACATTCAGGCATCTTCCTGTGGTCGAAGAAAAAGCCCTTGTCGGAATTATCACCCAAAACGACATCAACAAAGCCCTGCCTTCCGCCCTTGACTCTTCCTGCACTCCGGAAAATAAAATTATTGCTGCCCAGACAAAAATTTCAGCTATTATGACAACCGATCCATTCACAGCTAATCCCCTGGACCCCCTGGAAAAGGTAGCCATCGCCATGCGTAGATTTAAAATCAATGCTGTACCTGTACTCGAAGATGGTTTACTGGTCGGACTTATCACTATCACAGACATTTTTAATGCCTTTACGGAAACACTCGGTGCAGAAGAACCGGGTACACGCATTGAGATGCAGATAAACAAAAGCAGCGAAGCAGTTTATACGATTATTTCTATCTGCAGTGATTTTGAGATGAATCTATCCGCCATCAGTCTTTATAAAAACTACAGCCTTGAAAATCAACTCGTCACCATTAAAGTAGCAGGAGAAAATATAGAAGACATGATTGAGGTATTATGGGATTCAGGTGTCAAGGTTAACCAGGTTGTAAAAGAGAGTTAGGAAGGGGAATTAAATAACTTGGGTATATAATATATATTCCTTAATATTCCGACAGCATTTTCAACAAAAACGCCTACAAAGACAAAACACCCCGCCAGTTTCCCCGGCCCCGTGGATAGGAAAACTGCAACCCATCTTTTGAAACCACTGCCCGTAAACCTCGGCTTAAGTGCAATTCACTACCGGTTCGTCCTGTACCGGCAGCTTTTATAACGGCCATTATGTGAACATGCCGGGCGGGACAGGCCATCTGCCAGAGAAGTCGTTCGCTAAGTCGGCGTTGCAGACAGGGATGAAGAACAGCAAACTCTGCCCGATCAAGACGGCAGAACAGCTTATCACAATCGCCCTCCCTGCCGGTATCTCCGCCCATTGATACCACCTTGTCCCATACCATCAGAGTCTGCTCTTCAAGATAATCTTCATCAACGCTAAGGTTTTCAGCACTCTTCAGGATTGCCGAACGGACACCGGCATCAAACTCTTTTTCCATAAACGGCAGAAGGAGATGTCGTACCCGGTTACGGAGAAACCTTAAATCATCATTGAAGGAATCATGACAATAGTTAATTTTCCTCTCATCAAGCCAGGCAAGAATCTGATTTTTATCGACCTTAAGCAGAGGGCGGACAATATCACCATGGCGAAACTTCATCCCGGCAAGCCCCCTGCGACCACTGCCCCGCAATATCCGCAACAGAACTTCCTCCACCTGGTCATCGGCGGTATGGGCCGCCGCAATGGTATCCGCACCAACCTGAGCGGCAGCCTTTCGTAACATCCGGTAACGCAGTTCCCGGGCCGCAGCCTCCAGTGAACATTTATTTTTTTCCATATGTTCATGAAGCTGGACTGTAAATTTATAAAAGGGCAGGTCAAGCTCTTGTGCCGCCTGACGAACAGATGAAATCTCAGCGGGAATTTCATCCGGTCGCAGGCCATGATCCACATAAACAGCAACCGGTTGACATTGCAGATCAGCCCGCAGGCAGGAAAGAATATGAAGCAATGCCATTGAATCAGCTCCACCAGACACCGCAACCACAAGCGGGCCAGGTCTTATCAAACCATGCCTGTCAATAACCTTTCTTACCTTATATGGCAGTGAAAGAGTCCGCAATCGTCCCCCCATCCACTCGTTAAAAATTGATTACCGGCTTGACTCCCTGTCAGCCAGCGTCCAGTTTCGACAATTTATCCAGCAACCGTTCATGAATATTGTCAAAATCCCCATTGGAGAAAATAGCTATAATATCTCCCCTCCTGGCCTGGGTACAGAGAAAATCAAGGATGGTATCCGTATCCGGAAAGTAATGGCTGTTTATCCCCTGCCCGCGAAGATCCTTTACAAGACGGGCCGAGGAAAACTGCTCTTCCAGGGCAATACCGGTGAGGGGGACATGCTCCCGCACCACCACCAGATCGGCATCTGCAAATGATTGTGCATACTTATCCTGAAAAACATCACGACGGCTGGAATTTGTCTGCGGCTCAAAAACAACCACAAGCCTTTGTTTTGGCCAGGCCATACCTAAGGCCCGAATCGTTTCTCTGACCGCCGTGGGATGGTGGGCAAAATCATCAACAACCTTAATACCGCCAACCTCGCCTCGAATCTGCTGCCGCCGCTTGACCCCGGTGAAAGAGGCAAGTCCGTTGTTAATTTCTTTTTCCGGAAAACCAAACTGATCAAGGAGAGCAATCACCGCGGTTCCATTGAGGCCATTATGAAGCCCCGGCAGGGAAAGGGTGAATCTGCCCAATAACTGACCCTTTTTAAGTACCGAAAACTGGCTGATCAAACCTTTAACTTCTAAATCAACCAACCTGTAAAAACAACTCTCTTCTGTCCCGTAAGAAAAAACCGGGCAGGAAGCCGTAGCGGCTACTTCAACTGCCAATGGATCATCCGCATAAACAAACAGCGAACCATGGTCAGGAATAAGGGAGACAAAACGGGTAAAGGATTCTTTAATTTCTTCAATATCAGAAAAAATATCAGCGTGGTCGAACTCTATGGAAGTGAGAACAGCATGACGGGGACGATAATGGAGAAATTTTGAAACCTTGTTGAAAAAGGCTGTATCGTATTCATCACCTTCAACAACAAAATATTTCCCATCGCCAACATGAAAATTACTGGCAAAAGCCTCAACAATCCCGCCAATCATAAACCCGGGCGAAACACCAAGGTGATCAAGAGCCGTGGCAAGCAGGGATGAGGTGGTGGTTTTACCATGAGTTCCGGCAACCACAAGAGGAATGCGACCGGCAAGGGCAAAATGAGCCAGGGCCTGGGGCATGGAAAGATAGGGAATACGCAGCTCGGCAAGGGCAACTGCTTCAGGGTTAACGGCACGAATTACATTGCCGACCACAACAAGATCAGGGCGGGAACGCAGGTTCTCCGCCCGGTATCCCGCCATGACAGGAATATGACATTTATCGAGAAAATCAGACATGGGCGGATATACATTTTCATCCGAACCGGTTATCAGAAACCCCAACTTTTTCAGCATTCCGGCAAGGGCAGCCATACCTGTCCCGCATATTCCCATGATATGCACGGTACGACAGCTATCCGGTGCTTTATTGAGGCGGGGATCAAGCCGGGCGGTCCTGCTCATCTTCTTCCCGTACCGTTGTCTTGACTGTGGAATAAACCTGCCTGAACACATCTGCAAATGTTGCCGGGGACAAGCGGCCGGTCTCTATGAATTTAACAACGATTTCCTTGCTTGCCTTGAAGATGGCTTCGTCGGTAACCGGACGGGTATACAGGTGCTGATCGTCCCTCTTCTGGTGTTCCATAATCTTCTCTTCTGGATAAATAAGAACTGATCGCCTCCATAAGAAGCACTGCCAAATATTTACAATGCAGTGGTTTCAGTAGTACTAATAGCATAAGCCGAATATTTACAAAACCCCTGTTACAGTTACAGGAAGA
>CAZHPX010000008.1:0-14610 GCA_964534785.1 uncultured Desulfobulbaceae bacterium
CAGCACAGGTGAGAGCTCACGGATTCAAGAGTTGGTTATTTTTCTTTTTATAATGATAAAGAAGTTCAGAATGGACCAAATAATCCCAGTCCTGTTGATCAACATCGCTTGCAACAACTATTTCAGTAGACAAGACAAATTATCTGCACCAGAAATATCATATCAGTTACGACCAAGACCATAATACTCAAATCCGGCGGCAATAACATGTTTCGGAGAATACACATTCCTGAGATCTACAAATACTGCTCCCTTCATTTTTGCCTTCAGCTCTGCAAGATCAAGAGCCCGATACTGATTCCATTCAGTGAACAGCACAACAGCATCAGCTCCCTCACAAGCCTCATAGGCACTGGCAACATAAGTAAAATCAGGATACAATTTTGCAGCATCCTTCATCCCCTGGGGATCATGAGCACGGATAATCGCTCCTTTTTCCGCAAGAGGTGGTAGAATAGAAAGCGGAGGAGATTCGCGCAAATCATCGGTTTCCGGCTTAAAAGTAAGACCGAGTGCAGCTATGGTTTTACCGGCTTCACAGCCGCCAAAGGCATCGCGAATTTTCTTCACCATCCTGGCCTTCTGGGCAAAATTAATTTCTACTGCTGCTTCAACAGATCTGACACTTACCCCATTCTCCTGAGCTATTCGCAAAAGAGCAACGGTATCTTTTGGAAAACAGGAGCCCCCGTAGCCAGGGCCAGGGTGAAGAAATTTACTGCCAATTCTGCCGTCAAGCCCCACGCCTTTCGCAAGATCAACGACATCTGCTCCAACTTCTTCACAGAGTGCAGCCATTTCATTAATAAAAGATATCTTAATGGCAAGGAAAGAATTTGCAGCATACTTTATAAGTTCTGCCGATTCCAGATCAGTGAAGACAAAAGGGGTAGATATTAAGTAAAGAGGGTCATAAACCTCCCGCAAAACCTCACGGGCTTTTTCCGAATCAATCCCAACCACAACCCGATCAGGACGCACAAAATCAGAGATTGCAGCCCCTTCCCGTAAAAACTCAGGATTTGATGCCACATCAAAGTCCGCCCCGGGATTCTCTTCTCTGATGACACGCTGAACCTGTCTTGCAGTGCCTACAGGAACAGTACTCTTATCTACAACAACCGTATAACCAGATAAATACCCGGCAATATCCCTTGCGGCGGCATAAATATAGCTGATATCTGCATAACCATCTCCACGACGCGACGATGGCGTACCGACAGCAATAAACACCGCCTGTGCGGAAGGAACACAGTCCGCCATGTCTGATGAGAATTTTAAATTACCGTCTTTTACATTCTTGCTGACAAGTGCGTCCAGCCCAGGTTCATATATAGGGATTTCACCGTTTACCAGGCGATTTATTTTTGCTGTATCCATATCCATACAGGTTACCCGATGACCAAACTCAGCGAGACATGCTCCTGTAACCAGACCTACATAGCCCGTTCCAATCATTGTTATCTGCATAGTTTATAATAAATATTTCCAGATTATGGTTAATAAATCAGCAAGCTTCTGAAAGCAGTACCAGATTATTTATTTCTTACCAATACCATATCATACTTTTGTCTGCATTTCCTCACCTGTCATGATCCTGATAAACTGGTGACAGGTCAAAAAAGTCAGAAAAAAGTATATAAGCAAGATTTTGGGTAACACCAAGAGAGATGCCGGGCATGACCTGATAACAGAAATGTTTATCAGATAAACATTATCAGGCCATGATGCACATAAAGGACAATGAAAGAAAAAAATATCAGAAAAAAGGCAGGATTTATTCTTTAGCTTCAGACCCCCCTGTCACATGGTGGCGGCAATCTTTTTCTGCACAGCCATGATGCTGACAATAATATCCAAAACCTGATTCCCAGGTGATACCACTTTTGGGGCAGTCTTCAATGTACTCGGCATACTGGATAAGCCGGTCAACAATTGCCTTGGGGACGGCATGCTCCATTCGGCAGGCGGCCTCGTCAGCCTCTTTAGCTTCAACCCCGAGAACATGTACCAGAAATCTTTCAAGGGCTTTATGGCGGCGGACAATTTCTTCAGCAACAACTTTCCCTTCACTGGTAAGGGTGATTAAATCATAGGGTGCATAATTTACCAATCCCAGTTTGCCGAGGGTTCGCAGAGCTCCGGTGACGGAAGATGCCCGAACATCAAGATATACGGAAATATCTTTTGCTCTCGCCGCCATCTTTTTAGCGGAAATATGATAGATGGCCTCAAGGTAGTCTTCCTGGCTGGCTGTTAATTTGTTTTTTAAGTTCATAGTATATATATTGGTTGAAGGAATAGGTTATCTAAAAAAATACGGCAATGCGAAAGAAAAGTCAAACATTCTTTCGCATTTACTTAAATTTTTTTAATCCGTCCAGCCTGAGAGCCGAAAATAAACAACCTGTTACTGCCATCCCAAAAAGGCTGAAATTCTATCCTGAAAACCGGAATACCTTTCACTGCGCCTCATGATTGCCTTAGCCAGAATATCAAGACGGGACATTAACAACAGTTTATTACGGGCTCTGGTGATACCGGTATAAAGAAGTTCACGGCTCAAAACCCGGCTCTCATCTTCAGGCAGGATAAGCAGCACTCTCGCAAATTCTGATCCCTGGGCTTTATGAATGGTAATGGCAAAACCACTGTCATGTTCGGGCAGCCGTGCCGGTGTTACCGGCAGAAAACGATTATCTTCCCGCTTAAACCATGCCATGAGCTGTCCCTGCCCGTCCGGCCAGAGCAGACCTGTATCACCGTTAAAAAGTTGTAAACCGTAATTATTTTTACGGATGATAATTGGTTTACCCTTATACAATGCCGCTCCAAATGGTATATATCCCCTTTCCTGCAAAGCCTTTTCCGCAAGCAGATTGATCTCTTCACTGCCGCTGCTACCCCGGCGAACCGCACAGAGAATGCGAAACTCTTCCATGACCTGAAATCCGTCGGCAAGAGAAGAAGCACTCACCATGGCAGCATATCCGTTTATTATCTGCCCCCGCAGCCATTGCCTGTTCTGGCTGTAGCTGACAGGGATTTTATAATCGATATCTGCAAAACCGGAAGCAAATATCTGCTCAGTCCTTATCAGATCCCCATCATTGACAGCTTTTGCAAGTAAACCTATCCCGGATTTTTCATGAAAGCGATAAGTTTTCTTCAAACGAATAACCGGGTTCCTATCTGAAAACGGCAGATACCCCCCTTGTCCCAATTCCTCTACCTTCTGTCTTCTGTCTTCTGTCCTCTGACTTCTGAAACAGAGATCGCCAAAGAGATTACCAGCTTCAACCGAAGTCAACTGGTTATGGTCACCAAGAAGAATAATCCTGGTTTTCTCCGGCAGGGCTTCAACAAGGGCTGCCATTAAAACCACATCTATCATCGAAGCCTCATCAAGAACTATCAGGTCAAGATGAAGAAGGTTTGCAGCATTATAACGAAATGTTGCCCTTGCCGGTTGGTAACCCAGCAGCCGGTGCAGGGTTTGGGCATGTTCCGGTATCTTTTCTTTTATGGTGATGCTTGCGGGGATGGTCTCTTTTGCTTTACGGATTGACTCTTCCAGCCTGGCAGCAGCCTTACCGGTGGGAGCAGTCAGACCAACCCGAAGCGGTTTACCATTTTTTTTATCTTTTTTATTATTCAGCTCCATAATCGCGGCAAGAATACGGACAACCGTATGGGTCTTTCCGGTTCCAGGACCACCGGAAATAATCACAAGCGGCTTTTGCAATGCCAGAGCCACCGCATTTTTCTGCTCATCCTCCCGGCCTGAACCAGGGAAAAGAGAGGATAACAAAGATGCTGCCCGGGCAGGGTCATATTCCAGGCCCTTTTCTGCCCGTCTTCCCAGTTTTTCGGCAATAATTTCCTCATATTTATAATATCTGTAGAAATAGAGACGATTTTTTTCATCAAGAAGAAGGGGGGCAATTTCACCGGGACGAGCAACAAGCGGCGTGGCAAAGAGTTTTTTCCGCCACTCTTCAAGGGCAGGTATCAACTCAGCCACAGCCGGTAGTACCCGCTGAGCATATTTAAGCGGCAGACAGACATGCCCCCCGCCCACCGCCATACTGGTCAAGGTCGTAGCCAGGCGAAGTTCCGGACATGAACTGCCGAAACCGGATTGACGGTGGAGTTTTTCCATGAAAAGCCCCAGATGAAAATCAATGGCCCGGATTGTTTTCTCCTGTCTGCCCTGTATTAATATCTCGTTAATCATAATCCTGAATCCGTGACGAAAAAGCATTGAAAATTGTTAGAACTACCTTATTTGTCAATATTAATATCGATTTAAAACATGACTTATATTATCCTCGTTGCACCGCTCCGCGGTGTAACGCCATCCGGCACTCACCAGTCTATTCAACCATATTCCTTCTATAGCCGGTGAGTGCCGGATTTCCGGCCGCAGAGCAACCGATGAAAGGTGAAAGGTGACACCGCACTGGTGTCACCAGGGCGAGCGGTGTCACCAAGGCTCCCCTGCTACCTATCCCCTGGCACCTGACCGCAGCAACGGTCAAGCTCTCTGATAAGGGCAGGTGGAGGATAATCTGAAAACACAGCCGCACCAGCCGCCTGCCCCGGCTCCATCCCCCGGAGGAAAAGATACTGAACTCCGCCCATATGCTGTTCATAATTATAATCAACCAGCCGGGAGCCAAGATAACGGTGCAGGGCCAGGGTATAGATCAGATACTGGATATCATAACGATGTTCAGAGACCGCAGAGATAAGGTTTTGCCGGTTATAATCACCGGGTTTCCGGCCAAGATAATTTGATTTATAATCGACTATGAAAAAACGCCCCTTGTAACGATAAACCAGGTCAATAAAACCAGTCATCAAACCATGGATGATTTCCGGATAGTTTTTTCCCGGGTTTAAAACCGGAATAGAAAATTTTGTCAAAATCCGGTTGAATTCATCCATGCTGACTGTCTCAAGCGGAAAAAAGAAGGCCATCTCATCTATTCGCTCGCCCCTGTCCAGCCCGGAAAGAGAAAAGCCATCCATCAGTTCGGCATTTAAAATATCCTTCACCCAGTTCTTGACAAATGGCAGCAATGTTTCAGAATAACCTGCCAGTTTTAACTGCTTTTCAATCACTCTCTCATGGGTGGAGCTGTCAGTAAAATCAATATGCTCAAATATTGCGTGGATACAGGTGCCGGCTGCCGCCCCTCTTGGAAAACCATGCATCTCTGCACCCACATTATCTTTTTCAACTTTTTCAACAGGCGGCGGTTCATGTAAACGGTCATAATCAGGCTCCTGTGCCTTGTAACTGCCGCCCCCGTCCCCGGTCATCCTCGAATAGCTGTGCAACTGCCAGTCGGTATTAATACAGCCATTAAAAACAGGAACTGATAAGTTGATTTGCCGCTTTTGCTCCACTTTCCCGGCAAACTGAGAATCACCTTTCTCACCGGTATCTATAATTTCCCCACCTGATAATTCCAGCTCATCCACAACTACCTGCTTCATGGCGGGGACAACCCCGCCATGAAGCAGGTAGTTAAGGGCACTTTCTTCCATCTTGCTTACCCGGCCCCAGCAGATAAAGCAGCTATGTTTTGCCCTGGTCAGGGCAACATAGAGAAGCCGCAGATCTTCAGCCAACCGCTCTTTTTCAGCCAGCTCATAATGATGCTGCTTCTTGCTGCCAAGGTCAACAAGCAACTGCTCAGGCTGTTCAGGCAAATGAAAGGCAAAATATTCATCCTTTTTGCAGGCACGGGCCGACCAGAGAAAAGGCAGAAACACCAGGGAGTACTCAAGCCCCTTGGCCTTATGAATGGTAACCAGCTTAACCAGATTCTCATCGCTCTCCAACCGCAACTGTTCTCTGTCATTGGAGTCAGCCCTGTTCTCCATCTCTTCTCGTAACCGCCGTAACAACCGTTGTGGCTCAGGCAACTGTCCTGATATCTCCTGAAGAGATTCAACAAGATGGAGATAATTGGTCAGTTTCCGCTCCCCGTCCTCCATGCTCAGCAACCGTTTCACCGCATTCTCCCCGGCAAGGAGCATGTAAAAAGCCGACAAGATTCCCTGTTTCTGCCAGATTCGCAGATAATTATCCAACCTGATAATTACCTCTGCCCACTTGATCTCGTCCCCGCGGAGTTGATCAAGCTCGTGGGCAGTATAGCCAAATAATTCCGCGGCAAGACAGTTACATACCAGACTGGAATCGCTGACCCCATGCAGGCCTGATAAAACCGTCAGCAGATGCTCGGCTTCCGGGCTGGCAAAAACCGATTCCCGGCTGATATAAACGCTGGTTATACCAAGCCGCTGCAAATACTTGCGAACATTTTCCGCTTCACGATGGGTCCGAACCAAAACCGCAATATCACCACCTGTCAGAGGCCGTCCATCGATCATGGCTTCCCCCTTTTTACCCAGGGCAAGTAAAGAGGCTATTTTTGCGGCAGAGGAACTACTGGCAAGCTCTTTTGCCTTATCCTTGGCAAGCATTTTAACTCTGCCGTTTTTATCCGTCTCTTCCGGTAAAATCAGCCAGTGCAGGGGCAGTACCGGCTGATTTTTTATGGTGAAATGAGTCTCATCTGCCTTACCGCCTGCCGTCGTTTGAGAAAAATCAATTTCTGCAAATAAAAAAGGGTTACTGCAGGAAAAAAGCCTGTTCACCGAGCTCACCATATTTGCAGTTGATCGGTAGTTTACAGTCATGGTGAACTGATTTTCAGGTTTCGTGTCCTGACGGGCCTTGATATAAGTGAAAATATCCGCCCCCCTGAAACCATAAACAGCCTGTTTGGGATCACCAATCAAAAACAGGCCGCAGGCCTTGCCATTATTATGAATACTGGAAAAAATCCGGTACTGGAGCGGATCGGTATCCTGAAACTCATCAATCAAAATGGCTGGATATTTTTTACTTATCCCCATGGATAAAACCTGCCCGGGTTCTCTATCCACAGCTTCTCCAAGTTCAGTGAGCAGGTCATCAAAATAGAGTTGAGCATTTACCTGTTTACGCTGTTTAAGCTCTGATTTTAAAAATTCCACGGCATCTGATAAAACAGCTATTCGTTTTTTGTTGACCAGTTCATCATGGGCAGATAAAAACCCGTCAAAAAGGTCAAAAAACGGGTGTGCCGGGGCATCTCCCCAGCCGGTTTTTTTAAGGGAACGGTTGATTTCGGAACTGGTGAAGAGCCGCAAAGGTTTTGTTATCAACCAGCCCATTTCTGCAGAAGCAAAAAATTGTTTCATCTGATTGACGGCATCCATGAGCCTGGTTTTCCCATACCCATCTCTGTTATTTCTGGAGATCTTTTTATTGGTTTGTAATAACTCCGTAACTTCTTCGCCCTGTTCCTGCCACATCAGCCGGAGTTTTTTAAATATCGGCTCAAGGCGGCTCTGACCTTCTTTAATTTCTCCATTTACAACCCGGGGAATATAGATAACTCCATGTTTGCCAAGATGCCCGGCCAGCCCCGATAGAAGTTTTTGCGGGCTTTCCCATAGTTCAGACACCCATGCCGCTTCTCTCCGATCCGCCTTGTAAAAACGGTTTCTCCAGAAATCCTCGATAATCTGCTCCCGCAAAACTGTTTCTGTTTCAATAAACTCCATCATAAAGGGCGAACCTGATTCAAAGGCATGTTCCTGGAGCATCCGCTGGCAAAAACCATGGATGGTGAAAATGGCCGCCTCATCCATTCTTGTCAAGCCGTCATCAAGGAGAATTTCTGCGGTTTTCCTGTCTTTCGGCCTGATTGTATCAATCAGATTTGCCAGGGTTTCGTCATTTGTATCTTCTCCCCGCAAACAGTCAAGTGCTTCCCGGATACGCAGTCTGACCCTTGCCCGTAACTCTTCTGTGGCAGCTTTTGTAAAGGTGACAATCAGAATCTGATCGACACTTAGTTTTTTTTCAAGCAGAAGACGAAGAAAAAGCAGAGCAATGGTGTAGGTCTTGCCGGTTCCGGCACTGGCTTCAATGAGTACCTGCCCCTGCAGGGGGATGGTGAACGGGTTAAGAGGCTGCATGGTCAGTGAGATGGGCTAAAATTGGTAAAAAAAGCGAGGCAAGTTCTTCAAAACTGCTGTCAAGGGGATTATCCATACCCCGCAGGGCTGTATGATAGCTGATATCTTCTCCCTCACCTGTATGATTGTACCCTGAATACCACACTTTTTCAGCTTTGGTCATCCTTTTATCAACTTTGGCTTCTGCCCAGGCAAAACTTGTTCGGGGATAGAAATGAAGCGGCTCACAACAACCAGTTTTAAATAAATCAATCAACTGGGCAAGTTCTTTTTCCGGCTCAGCCACATCCTGAAAACAAATGATCCTGTCCGATGCCATGTGTACAGACACTGGCTGTACACCCGCCGGTTTATTCAAGAGAAGAACCAGGTGTTGAATCCAGAGCGAAAGAATATCTTGCCCTTTAAGCTTGGCCGGCCGGAAACAGAACCTGCCCCTTTGGTAAAGGGAAGCAAGTTCCCCGTGCAGGTGAATACCGGCAATATCCATGTTGACAACCTCCGGCTCCATCGGTTTTTGCAGAAATTCAGCCATATCCCCCGTCATTTCAGTAATTTCTTCATATACCTCATCGTATATCAGAGAAGCAAAAGGTTCTCTGGGAAGTTCTGCCCCGCTCAGGTACCTGTCATGAAGAATTTGCGGGTCTTGCTCTAATAGTATTTTTTTAATTATATCACTGACAAAGATGTATTTCTGCAAATTATCCTGGAAAAATGGTTCGCTTTCCGGAATCAACTCATTTTTTTGATAGAGACGCATCCCTAAGTGCTGCTCAAGAAAAAAACGAACCGGATGGTTCCAGAAACTTAATAGACGGGAAATATTTATCTCTGTAATAATAAGCGGCGGCAATGGTTTGTCCATGAACCCCGGCAGCTTTCGTTTTGTCTCTGGGCCCAGCCAGAGTTCAGCATAACTTGCAAAAGATGAAGAACCGTCAAAACAACGGCTGGAAA
Source organism: uncultured Desulfobulbaceae bacterium (assembly GCA_964534785.1). Classification (GTDB taxonomy): domain Bacteria; phylum Desulfobacterota; class Desulfobulbia; order Desulfobulbales; family Desulfobulbaceae; genus DRLX01. The sequence continues at coordinate 9,007 of CAZHPX010000008.1, forward strand.
ATGGCTGGAGAGGATAATCCACGACAAGCTGCCGACTGGCGTTCTTCCCGTCAATAGACTGCCAGCCTTTATCAATATAATCCATGAGTTCAGCCACCACCACAGACGGGGGCAGTTCAGTGTTATCGTGTTGATCACGACCGGTCCAGGAGATGAAAAAATGACTGCGGGCCGAAAGCAGGGCTTCAAGAAATAAATAACGGTCATCATCACGGCGGCTGCGGTCGCCAAGACGGGGACTTGCCGCAATCAGATCAAATTCAGGGGGACGACGATTTCGGGGAAAAGCAGTATCGTTCATACCAAGCAGGTAAATAACCTTGAAAGGAAGTGATCGTAACGGCACCATATTGGAAAATGAAACCCTGCCAGTGAAAAGGCCCTGGCCGGCAGCCGGTTCCTCCAATCTGTCCCGGCAATACTCCCTGATAACCACAAGGCTTAACCGGCCGGTAAAACCTCCCGCCTGAGAGTTTGTACATAGTTCATCAATCAGTTTTCTTAAAACAAGTATTTCATCCAGATCAGATAAGCTTGGTGAATCACCTGAAGCATCAAAAAATCTGCTGATTATCTCTGCAAGTATATCACCCCATACTGAAACCGGGTGCAACATGGTTAATCTCTCGTGCAGCCATTTAAGATCAGCAAGAAAATCAGCAAGAACCCCTGTACCAGCTCCCGGCAGGAGAAAATCAACAGCAGAAATGGAGCTGACAGGAGTCTCTGCCGGGCCGGTCATAAAACTAAGGAGAAGACGATCAATACCGGCCTCCCAGCTATTGAGTTCGCTATGATCATCCACAAAACCTTTTCTTTGTCTGCTGTTCAGCCCCCAGCGAACCCCTGCCCGACGGATTGCGGTTCGCAGTTCGCCCATATCTTCGTCATCAAAACCAAAATTTCGCATTATGGCAGGATTTTCCAGCAGAGCCAGTACTTCACCAGCGGTAAAACGGCTGGACACAAGGGCAAGGATGGCAAGAAAACCATCAATGACCGGGCTGGTTCCGGTCCGGGATAGATCACTGACCGACCAGGGAATCCGCATCTCTTCAGAAACAGTACCAAAAACACCGTTAATGACAGGGGCATACCTGTTGATATCCGGGGCCATCACCAAAATATCATAAGGTTTTAAGTCCTCATCCTGATTAAAGAGATCAAGCAGCCGGTCATGAAGAACCTGAACTTCCCGCACCGGGGAATGACAGCAGTGGAAGTAAATTGATTTATCTTCAGGGGACAGGGCAGAATCTTTTTTATTACGATTCTTCAGATTAAGAATATCCCCCTGAATCATGGCCAGCAGGAAGTCATCTTCCGGCTGGCTGTACAGATCAACCATGTGCACTTCGTATTCCATTAGCAGCCCGGTAAATTCCCGCCCCACCATACCAAGCGAGGCAAGAAGAGGATTACCACTGCTAAAATAATTACTTACATCGGCAATTCCCTGCTTCCGCCATGTTTTTCTCTTTATTGCCAGTAATCGCTCAGGAGTAATATCTTCCCAGTATTCGCTGCAGGGACTTAAATGGAAAAGATGCAGTTCGGTGAGCCTGCTTATCCGGTCGATGATATCCATATAAACAGGAGCCAGCATGTTTATACCGAAAAAAAATATCCTTTGGGGAAGATTATTGAGGGCGAGTTTTCCGGTTTTAAAATCATTTTTAAATTTTTCCATCAGTAACGCCCTGTGCATGGCTGATGGTTGAGCATTTACAAGCCACCGCCAGAGATGTGCCTGCCAGTGATTATCATCTCCCTGTTCCCAGGCAAGAAGCATGTCTGCCCTGAAAACCTGATATTGATCAAAGAGATCAGCAACCTGCTCGCTTAACTGAAAAATATTACGGCCGTCTTTATCATCTTCAAGATAACTCTTGATCTCTGCCATGGCTGAAACATCGGCAAGTTCTTTTAAGCCGGCCATGATCTGCCAGAGAAGTGTCTCCCTTTCAAATAATGATAAATCGGGAAGCTCCCCCATGGTATCTGCAAAAAAATTCCAAAAAAACGATGCCGGCAGAGGAACTTCAAAGTTAGCACATATATTTAGTCGTCTCGCAACCTGTTGACAAAGCCAGCGGCCCATTCCCGGGTTCTGGACCACAACAATTTCAGAGACCATGGGGTCAGCCAGGGGCTCAGCATCAATTATGGCAACAAGTGTGTCAATGAGATTTTCAAGCCGGTTTGATTGGTATAGAATCATTTTTCGTTTCTGGTTTTTGATTTTTAAATTAAACAACTATGCCTTTTTATTTTTATCATAAACAAAAAACCTTATTCAATGGTTTGTATTTTTAACCTGAAAAAACTATAATTCAATAGATGGTAAAAACATAAAAAATACAACAAATAAATTCCCCCCACAAGCCCGGGACCAAAAACAGTTAATGAAAAAAACAATCCCCATTCACGCCTTTCTGGTTTTTATTTCCGCAATAATTCTGATGGGCTTATTTTATCTGCCCTACTGGTCTGTACGACAAAAAACCATTGACGCCTTTAACAGTGAACAGATGGTTCTGGCCAGCCAGGCAACAAGAGAAATCCGACAGTTTTTTTACACCTATGTTAAAGCTCTCCGCTTTTTTGCTTTCCAGGATTCAATCATTCATCTTGATAAATCCGGCTGGCTGTTGATGGATGACTTCTCCAACATTCATTCTTATAATATTTCGGCGGTGAGCCGAATTGATGCAGCCGGAAAAATCATCTATACCACCAACAGGGCAAATTATTATAGTGGGTTAGATGTATCTGGCCAACTTCACAACCAACAGATTATAAGGTACCAGAAACTGATAATCAGCGATGTTTTTATCAGTGTTCAGGGAGAAAAATCAATTGCCTTTGCCTACCCTGTTTTTGATGGTGATCAGTATACGGGCAGCATCACGTTCCTTTTCCCTTTTTCGAGAATAACCGAAAAAAAACTCGCTGTTTTAGATCTAGCTACACAGGATATTTCTATCCTGCTCAGCAGCCGGGGAACAATCCTTGCTTCTTCATTATCACAACTTCAAGGCCATAACTTCAGAACAGGCTTTGCAGATCATCCAGAGATGTTAGAACTCGCTGCCAAAATGAAACACGGAAAACAGGGAAGCATGACTCTTCCTTCTGCTGTCACCATGGACGAGACAGATTTCACCGGGGTTCATCATGCTGTTTATACGCCGGTACGACTGCCGGGAAACAATTTCTGGTCACTTGCAATAATTACTCCTGAAAACAATGTTCTTGCCGGCATGCGTGAATTTCGCAGCCAGTGGTTTCTGGCGACAACGCTGATTTTTGGTATTTTCCTGACCCTTAGCTGGCTTTTGCTCAAAGCCATGGCCAGAGGCAGAGAAGAACAAAAACAGCAGGCCATGGAAAAACAACTTGCCGCTCTCCTTGATTTTATTCCCATGGGGACGGTTATTTACGATCGAAATGGCTGGATTTCCTATGTCAATAAAGCAGTTCTCAAGCTTCTTGACCTTGAGAATTCGGACAAGATAATCAACAGAAATGTCTTTGACTTTATCCATGATGATTACCGCAGTTTTGTCCTGGAAAGATTGGAGAATTTACTTGTTGGTAACACCCATGAGACTGCGGTTGTCAAAATAGTTACCCCGGCAGGTGAGATTAAAAATGTTGAGGAAAACTCCTTTCCTTTTATCTTTACTGGTCAATTCCGTCTCCTTCTCGTCCTTCGTGATGTTACGGAAGAGCTTAAAAAAGATGCTGTCCAACGCCGTCTCGTCACCGCCATTGAACAGGCGAAGGAATCTATAGTAATTACCGACCGGCAAGGAAACATAGAGTATGTTAATCCGGCTTTTGCCGAAGTGAGCGGTTATAAACGGGAAGAGGCTCTTGGCAAAAATCCGCGGATACTGAAAAGCGAAAAACATGATGAAGAGTTTTATAAAAAACTCTGGGATACCATTAGCAACGGTCAGGATTGGCAGGGCATCCTGACCAACAAAAAAAAGAACGGGGAACTTTATACCGAAACAGCCACCATCTCCCCAGTTAGGGACATAACTGGAACAATAACCCATTTTGTCGCAGTCAAGCGGGATATTACCCATGAAACTGAACTGGAAACAAAGTTACGCCAGGCCCAGAAAATGGAAGCCATCGGCACCCTTGCCGGCGGGATTGCCCATGATTTCAACAATATCCTTGGAGGAATTCTCGGCTTTACCGATATCGCCCTGTTAAAATGTGATCCGGAGTCTCCCATCCATGAATTTCTCCTCAACATTCGTAAAGGTGGTAAACGGGCCGCAGACCTGGTTCAGCAGATCCTGACCTTTTCCCGCCAGTCAACAGCAGAGAAAAAACCAACTGAAATCACAGCCATAATCCAGGAAAGCCTGCCGTTACTGAGGGCATCATTTCCCACCACCATTAATATTAATCTGAGCATAAATATTGAAAAAACCTGGATACTTGCTGACTCCACCCAGTTACAGCAGATAATCATCAACCTATGCACCAACGCTTTCCATGCCATGCAGGAACGAGGGGGAACACTGACCATCCAGCTTGATGAACTTGAGGGTGATGAATGCGAAAAACTTATGGGAAATAAAAATGAAACAATCAAGCTCTCCATCGCTGATACCGGAGTTGGTATAAACCCTGAAACGCTGGCAAGAATTTTTGATCCATTCTACACTACCAAGGAGCCTGGAGTGGGAACCGGAATGGGACTCAGTGTTGTCCATGGACTTGTCCAGGAGCTTGACGGAAAAGTTCTTGTTGATTCAGCTCCCAAACAAGGCACCATCTTTACGATTCTGTTGCCAACAGCAAAACCGGAGACTTCCGGGGCCGCTGAAAATTCATCTTTACCAATGGGAACAGAACATATTCTTGTCATTGACGATGAAGAGGATATCCTCACCACTTCCAGAATGATGCTGACCCATCTCGGGTATAAAGTTACACAATGCAACAATCCCGCCACTGCTCTGGTAAAACTTAAAACAGGAGAATGGCATTGTGACCTGGTGATCACCGACCAGACCATGCCTTTCCTGACCGGACTGGAATTGATTCAGGAACTGAAAAAAATATACCCAGAGCTGCCGGTTATTCTCTCCAGCGGCTATTCAGATAAAATAAATGAAGAACGAGTCAGAAAAGTCGGAGCGGCTGGCTTGTTGATGAAACCAGTTGAACTACGGGATTTTGCGGTTATAATCCGTCGGATCATTGATCAGAGCTGCAGGTGACAGTGTTAACAGAGAGTATGCACTGTTAAGGCATCATTTACAGGCCTTGTGAAAAATTTTACCGGCATATTGAGAAATGTCATAACTCAGCCATGTTGCTTGAGATTTGAAAAATAATCCACGAGCTTTTTTAAATGCAAGAGCCCCCTGTAGAAACCCGCCCCTGCGGGTGATGGATCTGTCGGCATCATACTATAGCCATCGCTGAAATATAGTCTGCCCTCCCCGGAAATCCTTTCCTTAATTTCCAAACTGAAGCTTCCCTTAAATGTTTCATGCCGCGATCCCCAATAATGTGGTTACAAACGAATTAATAATCGAGTTGCGTGGAACCGGGCAAAGTATTGAAAAATTA